>JAFDHU010000037.1 GCA_019308625.1 Deltaproteobacteria bacterium | reverse complement strand
TGCTGGCCATGAGGTGATAAGGAGGTCTCCCCGTGCGCGTTTCCCTGCCCGCGATCTTCTCCAACATTCAAGAGAACCTGCAAAGGTTGGCAGAGGAGTTGCATACCACCAATGTAAGCATCGCCTCCGGTCGGAAATACCAAAGCATCAGCGATAACCCCCTGGATGTGGGCGAGATCATGGGGCTGACCACGGAGGTGGGCCAGGTTTCCCAGTGGCAGCGCAACCTGGAGACCGGCAGGAACTGGCTGGCCGCCACCGAAGCCGCCTTAAGCCGCATCAATGAGTTGGTGAGCGTAACTATGGCCCTGGCCAACCAGATGGCCACCGGCACCTACAATGCGGCCCAGCGGGCTGCAGCGGCCCAGCAGGTTCAGGGGTATATGGAAGAAATCATGCAACTGGGCAACACCCGTTTTGACGGGCAGTATATCCTGGGAGGCTACCAGGTGGATACGCCGCCCTTTGTTCGCGGGGACTGGGAGATTCAATCCCCGGTCCTGGACCTGCAGCCGGGGTCCACCGGCCAAGTCATGGTGGGCGGAGCCTACACCGGCGAGAGCAGCCGCACCTACCTGGTGGAGATTGTGTCCAGCGGCCCCACCGGGGTGGCCACTTTTCGGGTCTCCGAAGACGGCGGCCAAACCTGGGGCCCGGAAAACCTGACCGGCACCGGAGCGGCCATCGGCAACGACGGAGTGGTGGCTGATTTCAGCGGGGATTGGCTGGCCGGAGACCGCTTAAGTATCTCCGTGTACCAGCCGATAGTTTACCAGGGGGACGAGCACCGCCTGGAGCTCAGCGTGGGTTCCCAGAGCCGCCTGCAGGTCAGCCAGGTGGGGAGTGAGGCGGTGGGTGGGGCCGGGGGGGCGCACGACCTCTTTCAGATTCTGGCCCGGCTGAAAAGCGCCCTGGAGGCCAACGATCCGGAACGGGCGGGGGGCAGCCTGGAGGAACTGCGCGCCTATCAGTCGCATCTGACCGGCATCCTGGCAGGGCTGGGGGCGGCCCTCAATCGGGTAACCATCAAGACAGAGGTCTTTGAAACCCTGAAGGTAGAGCTGTTGGCGCAAATCAGCCGCAAGGGAGACACAGACCTAGTGGACGCGGTGAATACTTTAAAAAGCAAAGAAACCGCCTATCAGGCGGCCCTGCTGGCTTCCACCAGGGTCATGAATCTCAGTCTGCTGGATTATCTCTAAACCTCACAGGCGCCAGGAAGGTAGCCGTGCTGATATTGACCCGGAAACTTGGTGAAGGTCTTTTCATCGGCGATGACATCCGGATCACGGTGGTGGAAGTTCGAGGGAAGCAGGTTCGCCTGGGGATCGAGGCTCCGGCCCAGGTGGTAGTCCTGCGGGAGGAAATTTACCGCCGCATCCTGGAACAAAACCAACAGGCCGCCGGTGTGGATAATGGAGATTTGAGAAAAATCCTGCAGTTTTGGGGCAAGGAAAAGAGGAATGGCGCCGAATCCCCAAAAAACCCCGGCTGAATCAGGCACGGTGGTGGTCAACAGCCGCCGATTCGGCTCCTTTGCCGTGCGGGAGGACCAGATCATCCATCTGGTGCCGGGGTTGTTGGGCTTTTCCCGGTTGCACCGCTATGTCCTGATCGAACATCAACCAGGCTCGCCTTTTCTGTGGCTCCAAAGCCTGGACGACCCTGAGTTGGCCTTCGTGGTTCTGGACCCCGGGCACATCGTGCCGGAGTACCGGCCGGAGCCTTGGGCCGAAATCATGAAAGAACTGGAAGCCGAAAGCGCCGAGGATCTCAAGGTTCTGGTCATTGTCACCATCCCCCCGGGCCAGCCCCAGGAGATGACCGCCAACCTCATGGGCCCGGTGGTCATCAATGTCAAAAACTGCCGGGGCAGGCAGGTGATTGTGGAAGACCCCCGATACAGCCACAAACACCGTCTTTTGGACCGCTGAAAGCGAGATTATCGCTCAGGCCCACCCGCTTCAGGTCTTGGTTTGGAAGAATAAAAAGGCGGACCCCGTAAGTCCGCCTTGTGTGCTTTTTAGAGTTTGCCAACTACATGGGCTTGGGTTCCAGGGTGACCTCTTCTCCCAGGGATTTCCAGGGGGACGGGCCGGTCACCGGAGAACCAGTTTCGTAGGCAAAGAGGTCTTTCACCAGCAGATTGGCCTTTTTGTAAAGCACCCTTAAAGGGATGTGGGCCGGGCAGGCCTCCTCGCACAGGCCGCAGTCAATGCAGCGTCCGGCCATGTGGATGGCCCGGACCAACTGGAAAATGACATCCGGTGGGACCTTGCCGGTGGAGAGCAACTCCGGATGCTCCAGACTGCATTCCTTGCAGAAGCACATGGGACACACATCCCGGCAGCCGTAGCACTTGATGCACCGCTCAAAGTGGCCCAGCCACTCCTGAAAGGCCTCTTCCTGGGTCAAGGCCTCAATCCGGGACACCCGGCGGCTCTGCAGCACCGGTTCGCACTTTTCCCCGTAGTCAATGACCGAAGGCCAGGGAGCGGGGCATTCACAGTAGTCGGCCTGGGCCTGGGTGCAGGCCACCCCCACCAGCACCACCTTGTCCGGGTCCAGTTGCCCCCATTTATAGAGCTCATTGAGGCCCCGTTCGTCGCAGCCCCGCACCTGGATGGCAAAAGTCTCGTCCGGGTAGGCAGCGGCCAGGGACTCCAAAATTTTATCCAAAGGGTAGCGGGCATTATCGGGAGGGACGATGGCCCGCTCCACCTCCTCCAGGCGCTCCTTGGTAAAGAAGTGAGGCAGAGGATGACCCCCCTCGCCTTCAATGTAGCCTAGGTAGCCCGCCACTTTATTTTCCTTCAACAGATTCCGAACTTTTTCACGCAGCTTGTCCATGGAATGCCTTTCTTGCTCGGATAATCCCCCTAAGCCGCCTGCTTGAGGCGGGAGGGCCCCATTTTCCTGATTTTCTCCGTGAACTTGCGCACCACTTCCGCAAACTTGGGGGCCTCGGCCGCGGAAATCCATTCCAGATGCAGCCTTTCCGGCTCAAAACCGGTAAACTTCAGCAGGTCCTGCAGAAAACGGACCCGCTTGATGGTCATATAATTGCCCCGGAGATAATGGCAGTCGCCGATGTGGCAGCCCCCGATAAGCACGCCATCAGCACCTTTCTGAAAAGCCCGCAGCACATGATGCGGGGAGATGCTGCCGGAGCACATTACCCGGATTACCCGGATATTGGGCGGATATTGCAAGCGGCTGATGCCCGCCAGGTCGGCACTCGCGTAAGTGCACCAGTTGCAGAAGAACCCGATAATTTTCGGTTCAAATTCCTTTTCAGCCATGTGTCAACCCCTTTCCGGATTCAGGCTTAAGAAGTCAGGCTCCCGCCGCCTCTTCCAAGGCTTCTTCCAAGTCGGCCAGAGCTTCATCCACTTGGGCATAGATCTGCCGGTGACTGAAGCCGAAGAGGGTGATGCATTCAGAGGGGCAGTTGGCGGCGCAGGTGCCACAGCCCTTGCACAGAGCCTGGTTGACTTCGCAGACATCCTCCCGTTCCTTGTATTCAATAGCCCCGAAGGGGCAAACCCCCACGCAGGCTTGGCAGCCGACGCACAGAACCGGGTCAATTTCAGCCACCACGCCGCCAGCCCGAATGGCATCCTGGCTCAGCACCAGGGCAGCCCGAGAGGCTGCAGCCTTAGCCTGGGCAATGGCTTCTTCCAAAGGCTTGGGGTAGTGTGCCAGACCAGCGATGAAAACGCCATCAGTGGCGAAATCCACCGGCCTCAGCTTCATGTGGGCCTCCAGGAAGAAGCCGTCGCTGGTCAGAGGCACCTTGTACAAGGCGGCCAGCGGTTCTTGGTCCTTGACGACGATGGCTGTGGCCAGCCCCAGGACATCAGCAGTAATGTTCAGGGGAATGCCCAAAATATGGTCAATGACTGAGACCTTCAGGCGGCCGTCCTCCAGGGCCTCCACCCGGGGCTTGTTCTCCAGGTCATAGCGCACGAAAATCACGCCCTTTTCCCGGGCCTCCTTGTAGAGGTTTTCCCGCAGGCCATAGGTGCGCATATCCCGATAAAGGATAAAGACCTCCATGTCGGGATTGAGCTGCTTCAGGGCCAGGGCGCTTTCCACTGAATGGGTGCAGCACACCCGGCTGCAATAGGGGCGGTCAGGCTCCCGGGAACCCACGCACTGAATGAAGACCGCAGTCTTGGCCTGGGTGACCACCGGGTTCTTCTCCCGCAGTGCCTGATCCATCTCCAGGGACAGCAGCACCCGGGGGTTCTGGCCATAAAGGTATTCCGTGGGCTTGAAGGAGTGGCCACCGGTGGCGATGATGACGGCACCGTGTTGCACTTCGGTTTCCCGGCCTTGGGTGTCCACGGTAGAGACAAAATTGCCCACAAATCCCTTGACCTTGGTCACCTCGGAGTTGAGGAACACTTCAATCAAAGGGTGAGACTCCACCCGCTTTACCAGGTCCTCCAGGTAGGGGGCCACCGGTTCCCCGGTCCAGGTGCGGTTGAGCTTCCGGGCATGTCCGCCCAGAAAGTCCTTTTTCTCCACCAGATAGGTCTTGAATCCCTGTCCAGCCAAGCCCAGCGCGGCTTCCATGCCAGCCACCCCGCCACCGATGACCAGACCGGCCTTGGTAACCGGCAAGTCAAACTCTTTCAGAGGCGGCTGCAGGGCTACTTTGGCCACCGCCATGCGCACCTGATCCTTGGCCCGTTTGGTAGCCCCTTCCGGGTCATGGGCATGCACCCAGGCGCCTTGATCGCGGATATTGGCCATTTCAAAGAGGTATTTGTTCAGGCCGGCTTCCTTGATGGTTTCCTGGAAAGTGGGTTCATGGGTCCGTGGGGTGCAGGAGGCCACCACAATGCGATTCAGTTGGAGTTCCCGGATGCGCTCCTTGATTAATTTCTGGGTATCCTGGGAGCAGGCAAACAGGGTGGTCTCCACATGCTCTACGTAAGGCAGAGTGGCAGCATAATCCCGCACCGCTTCCACATCCACCACACTGGCGATATTGATACCGCAATGGCAAACAAACACCCCGATGCGAGGCGGCTCCTGGGAAACATCCCGCTCCGGAAACTCCGGTTTGGTTTTGGCCAGGGTGCCTCGCGCTGGGGCCAGCAATTCGGCAGCCGCCGCGGCTGCGGCTGAGGCTTCCATCACCGACTCCGGGATATCTTTGGGGGCCTGGAACGCACCGCAGACGTAAATGCCTTCCCGACTGGCGGAAACCGGAGTGAAGCAGGAGGTCTTGACAAAATTACCTTCCCCCAACTCGATCTGAAGCGCCTTGGCCAGCTCCTTTAGTCCGGCATCCACCTCCAGCCCCACGGAGAGCACCACCAGATCAAACACCTCGGTGATCAGCTGGCCGTCTTCCCGCAAGTAGGTGATGGCTACATCATCGGAGCCTGCCACCGGATCCACGCTGTGCACCCGGGAACGGATGAAGCGGACTCCGAACTCATCCCGGGCCCGCCAGTAGTACTTTTCAAATTCCTTGCCCGGGGTGCGCATATCCATAAAGAAGATGGCCGTATCCAGAGGTCCGTGACTGTGCTCCTTGGCGATGATGGCCTCTTTAATGGCGTACATGCAGCATACCGAGGAGCAGTAGCTGTTGTCGCAGTGGTGCAAGTCCCGGGAGCCCACGCACTGCAGCCAGGCGATCTTGGCAGGCTCTTTGTGATCCGAGGGCCGAACCAGATGCCCTCCGAAGGGGCCTCCCGCCGCCAGAATGCGCTCAAACTCCATGCTGGTGATGACATTGGGATAGGCGGTGTAATGGTAGGCAGTATATTTGGAGGGGTCGTAAGGCTTGAAGCCTGAAGCTACAATGACCGCGCCCACCTTCAATGCATGGGTTTGGGGCTTCTGGGCATGATCGATGGCCCCGGCCTCGCAGACCCGCACGCATTCCATGCACTCCGAGCACACCCCGCAGTTGAGGCAGCGGGCCGCCTCGGCCAAGGCTTGGGCCTCATTGAACCCTAAGGCGATCTCGTCAAAGCAGGCACAGGTTTGCTCCGGCGGCAAGGTGGGCATGACCTCCCGAGGCCGGATCTTCTCGTCCTTGGGAATCTCCCGCCAGTGCCCCTGGACTTCCCTTTTCACCTCGCGGCCTTCGGCCAGATCCGCCCCCCGCAAGTAGCGATCAATGGACTCTGCCGCCTCAATCCCGCCTCGCACCGCCTCGATGGCGATCCAGGGGCCGGTGTGCACATCGCCTGCCGCAAATACCCCTTCCCGGGATGTCTGATAGGTGAGTTCATCCACCTCTATGGTGCCCCGGCGGCTGATGTTAACCCCCCATTCGGCCAAGGCCCCCAAGGCCGCAGACTGGCCGATGGCTGGCACCACCATATCCACCGCCAGTTCAAACTCTGCCCCGGGGATGGGCACAGGCCGCCGCCGCCCGGATTCATCCGGCTCTCCCAACTCCATCTTCTGGCACTTCAGCCCTGTCACCCGACCAGCCCCGTCGGTGACCACCTCCAGGGGCGCCGCCAGATAGACAATCTCCACTCCCTCGCACAGGGCCTGCTCGATTTCATGATGGAAGGCCGGCATCTCCTCCCGGGAGCGCCGGTAAACAATGGTCACCTGGGACCCCAGCCGGCGGGCGGTGCAGGCCACGTCAATGGCAACGTTGCCGCCGCCGATGACCGCCAGTTTCTTTCCCACTTCCAGGGGCTCCCCCAGGTTTATCTTTCTTAAGAACTCCACCCCCTGAATGACCCCTTTCGCCTCCTCTCCGGGGATGCCCAGGGGCCTGCCCACATGGCAACCCAAGCCCAGAAACACTGCCTTAAAGCCTTGGTCAAACAGGTCATCCAGGGAAAAATCCCGACCCAGGGCGGCTCCGGTTTTCAGTTCCACTCCCAGGCCGAGTATGTAGTCAATCTCCCGATCCAGGACCTCCTTAGGCAGCCGGTAGTCGGGAATGCCCACCCGGAGCATGCCCCCTGGCTTTTCCAGGGCCTCAAAGATGGTGGGCCGGTAGCCTCTCAGGGCCAGATGGTAGGCACAAGCAAGGCCCGCCGGGCCGCTGCCGATAATGGCGATCCTCTCCGGCCGGGCCTCCGAAAGCGGTGGGGCCAAATCTGCCAGGTTCACCTGATCGGCGGCAAAGCGCTTCAGGGCACAAATAGCCACCGCCTCGTCCAGCTCCCGGCGCCGGCACTGCTCCTCGCAGGGATGAGGACAAATACGGCCCAGGACCCCGGGCAGCGGCAGGCGCTCCATAATCAGTTGCACCGCCTCCTTGTACTTGCCCAGCTTGATGAGTTGCACATAGCCCTGCACATTGATGCCCGCCGGACAGGTCAGGGTGCAGGGGGCCCGATCATACTTCTTGATAACAAAAGTGGAAGGAATAGCCTGAGAATAGAGACGGTTAATGGCCTTGACTGCATCCAGCCCCAGGTTGAATTCGTTGGGCAATTCCACGGGACAGACATCAGTACAGGCCCCGCACCCGGTGCACTTGGTGGTGTCTATAAAGCGGGGCTCCTGAGCCACCGTTACGGTGAAATTTCCCGGTTCACCGGAAATGCCGATGACTTCTGCCGGGGCGAAGATTTCTATATTTATGTGCCGGCCGACCTCGACCAGCTTGGGGCTGATAATTCACATGGCGCAGTCATTGGTGGGGAAGGTCTTGTCCAACTGGGCCATCACCCCGCCAATGGCTGATTTTTTTTCCACCATGTAAACATAGTATCCGGAATTGGCCAGATCCAGCGCGGCCTGCATCCCGGCGATGCCGCCGCCCACCACCATTACGGCTCCTGTTGGATGTTTACCACCTTTTTTTGCGGCCATCTTTTTCCCCTATCTTGAAATATTTCCATACATTAATTTAGACAAATATTGTGAAAAAATCAACAATAAGCGGCAGTCAGAGCCCTCCGGAACTTTATAAAATAATGGTTTTACGCCCGTCAAGAAAAAATGCGGGGGTCTGGGCTAGTTTCCCTGGCCGGTTAAGCGGGCCAAAGCCTTCCGATCTGGCTTTTCCCCGGCCAGGTGATACTGTGGCCAGAGGGGAGGATTAGGCCCCTAAAACCCTGGAAGTTTCCAAAGCCAAAGTGAACAAATAGGTTGACAATCACAGTGCCAGCATTATACTAGGCTTAGTCCTTGTGGTCCGGTGCAACTTTGATTCACTGGTATAGGGGGCAGCCGGAAACAAATTAAAGAAGGAGGACAAGTATGCGGTCGAAATTGGTGGCAGGTTTGATATTGGCGATCGTGGCTGTTGTGTTTATCGCCTCCGGCGCCATGGCCCAAAAGCTCCTGTGCATCTCCAAAAAGGAGCTCAAGGGTGAAGAAACTGTGGCTTCTTGTCTAGCCAAAGGTGAGCGTTTCGCGGTAGTTGACCAATTCGGTATCGTTCGGATTCTGACCCCTGAGGAAGTAGAACTGACCAAGGCTTTCAATCCCAAGGCCTTTGAGATGAGGGCTTTTGGACTCAAATACCATAAGCTGGCTCCGAAATTCGCCCCGCTGCCGGTGCCTAAGGAAGCCCATTAAGCTAGCGACTGTA
>JAFDHU010000365.1:1576-2862 GCA_019308625.1 Deltaproteobacteria bacterium | reverse complement strand
GAATGCAAGATTGATCCGGGAAAATGGGGCATCTGCCATGTGCGCCACAACCGAGAGGGCACCCTTTACAGTATGGTGTATGGCCGGCTCATCGCCGAAAATGTGGATCCCATTGAGAAAAAGCCCCTGTTTCACTTTTTGCCCGGCTCCCGCTCTTACTCCATCGCCACCATCGGCTGCAATTTCATGTGTATGCACTGTCAGAATTACGACATCTCTCAGTTCCCCCGCCAGAAGGGACGCATCATCGGGGAGGCCAGAACGCCGGAGCAGATCGTGGACCGGGCCCTGGCCACCCGTTCCTCCAGCATCTCCTATACCTATACTGAACCCACCATCTTCATGGAGTTCGCCCAGGACGTGGGTAAGCTGGCCCAGGAAAAAGGACTGCGCAATGTCTTTGTCTCCAACGGCTTCATGACCGAGGTCTCGGCCCGAGCCCTGGCCGAGTTCGTGGCCGCCGACAATATTGATCTGAAAAGCTTCCGGGACGATTTCTACCGCAAAATCTGCAAGGCCCGTCTGCAGCCGGTGCTGGACACCATTGAGCGCCTGAAGAGGGCCGGGGTGTGGCTGGAGGTCACCACTCTGGTCATCCCCGGCCTCAATGATTCCGATGAGGAGCTGACCCAGATCGCCCACTTCATCAAGGAGGTGGGCGTGGACATTCCCTGGCATGTGAGCGCCTTCTATCCCACCCACCAGATGCTGGACCGCCCCCGGACCCCGGCTTCCACCCTGCTCAGGGCCCGGGACATCGGCCTCAAGGCAGGCCTGCGCTATGTGTACACCGGCAACATCCCGGGGCAAGGCGGGGAAAGCACCTTCTGCTACCAGTGCGGCGAGCTGCTGATTGACCGCCTGGGTTATACCATCCGGGGCTTTATTCTGGAGGACGGCAAGTGCCCCAAATGTCAGGCGGAAATTGACGGGGTGTGGAAGTAAGGATTCTTGGCCCGGAGGGGGCCTGACCCTCCATCCTCAACAGCTACGCTGCCGGTCCCGGCCGCAAGCGGCCCTCACCACTCAATACCCCGGCGGGCCTGGATGCCTGCCTCCCAGTAATGTTTCCGGGGCACCATTTCCGTCACCAGGTCCGCGGCCTCCAGCAGTTCCGCCGGCGCCCCCCGGCCGGTGAGCACCACTTCCACCCAGGGAGGCCGGCCGCGCAGCATCTCCAGGACTTCCTGCAGGGGAACCAGATGGTAGGCCAAGGCCAGGTTGATTTCATCCAAAACCACCAGGTCGTGGTCCCCGGCGGCGATGACCTGGCGGGCCAGATTCAG
>JAFDHU010000365.1:0-1557 GCA_019308625.1 Deltaproteobacteria bacterium | reverse complement strand
TCCCGCCCCTTGAGAAACTGGATGATGTACACCTTTAAACCCTGGCCCACCGCCCTTAGGGCCAGCCCGAAGGCGCAGGTGGTCTTGCCTTTGCCTTCGCCGGTGTAAACCTGAATCAGACCCTGCGGCAGACGTCGGCGCGCCATGGTTCCCCTCGCCTTTTCTTTAGCCTTGTGGCCTAATCCCCTGTCATCCCGCCCCGGATCAACTCCCGGGCGATGATGAGGCGCATGATTTCATTGGTACCTTCGTAAATCTGCCCGGCTTTGGCGTCCCGGAAGAAGCGCTCCAGGGGGTAGTCTTTGAGAACCCCGTAGCCGCCCAAAATCTGGATGCCTTCCAGGGCTGCGTGCATGGCCGCGTCGGTGGCGAATCTTTTGGCCATAGCTGCAGCCACCCCGAAGGGGCGCTTTTGGTCCTTGAGCCAGGCCGCTTTGAGGGTGAGGAGGGCTGAGGCTTCCAGCTCGGTGGCCATATCGGCCAGCTTCCATTGGATGTTCTGAAACTGGGCCAGGGGCTGGCCGAACTGCTCCCGGCGGCGGGCGTGGTCCAGGGCATGGGCCAGCACCGCCCGGCCTATCCCCACGGCCTGGGCCGCGGCCCCCACCCGGGCGCCTTCCAGGGTGGCCAAAAACACCTTCAGGCCTTGGTTCAGTTCCCCCACCAAACTCTCAGCCGGAAGGCGCACCTCATGAAATTCCAGGGAAGTGGAGACCGCGCCGCCCAGACACATCTTTTCCTCCACCGGCCCGCGCTTTACCCCCGGGGTTTTGAGGTCCACGATAAAGGCGGAGATGCCCTTGGGCCCCTGCCCGGGGTCGGTGAGGGCCGCCACCAGCCCGAAGCGGGCCCGGTCGCCGGAGGTGACGAAGTTTTTGCGTCCGGTCAGGAACCACTCCCGGCCCGACTGGACCGCGGTGGTCTGCAGACGGCCGGGGTCGGAGCCGGCCTCCGGTTCCGTCAAGGCGAAGCAGGTCAAGACCTCCCCCCGGGCTACGGGAGGCAGGAAGCGGCGCTGCTGCTCCAGGGTGCCGAACTGGGCCAGGGCCAGGCCGAACAGCGAATGGTTGAGATGCAGAATCAGCGCGGCCGAGGGGCTGACCTGGGCCAACTCCATCTGGGCCAGGCAATAGCACACGTAATCCTGGCCACCGCCCCCGAATTTCCGGGGGAGGGAGATGCCGAAAAAACCGGCTTCAGCCCATTGCTTCAGGATCTCCTCCGGGAAGCGCCCTTCCCGGTCCAGCCGGAAGGCCAGGTCTTTGACCTCCGCCGCGGCTTGGCGAGCCTTTTCCTGGACTGTCTTTTGCCCTGGTGTTAAAGTAAAGTCCATGACTGCATCCCTAATCTGGTATGTTTCGTCATCATTCCAGATTCGGTGCGGGCGGTCAACCTGGAAATGAGTACGGGCGGTGAGGCCTGAACCGCTGAGGGATGGTGCTGAGTGTACCTGCACCCCTTGCCCCGGAAGTTTCGTCTGGCCCTGATTTTGGGAGGGGCCAAAAGCGGCAAGAGCCGCCTGGCCCTGCAAATGGCGGAAAAACAAGAGCCGCCCCG
>JAFDHU010000364.1 GCA_019308625.1 Deltaproteobacteria bacterium | reverse complement strand
CTTGCCAGGTTATGCCTATCACTTCTTGCAGGATAAAGGAGGAGAGGTGCAACGAGCTCACGGCCGGCAACCGGATGCCCTGAGACCGGTGGACATTGTGCCGAATTATCTGGACTTCGCCGAAGGCTCGGCTTTGATTACCTGGGGCAAAACCCGGGTGCTGTGCACCGCCACAGTGGTGGAGCAGGTGCCCTCTTTCAAGCTGCAATCTGGCGAAGGCTGGGTCACGGCCGAATACGCCATGCTACCCCGCTCTACTCCTACCCGCCAGCCCCGGGAGGGGCTTAGCGGCCGACGGGGCCGGTCCCAGGAAATCCAGCGCCTCATCGGCCGCTCGCTTAGAGCGGTGGTGGACCTCAAATCCCTGGGAGAGTACACGGTAATTCTGGACTGCGACGTGCTCCAGGCCGACGGCGGCACCCGCACCGCCGCCATCACCGGGGCTTTCGTGGCCCTGTGTCTGGCCCTGGAGTCCTGGCAGCGCCGAGGCGCCCTGGAAAGCTTCCCGGTCAGGGATCGGCTGGCGGCCGTGAGTGTAGGACTGGTGGAAGGGCAATTGTTGCTGGACCTGGATTATGAGGAGGACTCCCGGGCCCAGGTGGACGCCACTTTTGTAGGCACCGGCCGGGGAGAGCTGGTGGAAGTCCAGGTCTCCGGCGAGGGTCATTCCTTCCCGGCCAGTCTGCTGGATGACATGCTGGGCTTGGCCCGCCAGGGTCTGGCCCAACTCCAGCGCCTCCAGGATGAAGCCTTGAAGCTATGGGTCCCCCTACCCTGGTGATTGCCACCAAGAATCCCGGCAAGGTGCGGGAGGTGGCCGCCCTGCTGGAGGATCTGGATATCAAGCTCCTGAGTCTGGCGGATTTTCCGGGATTGCCGGACATCCCCGAAGAGGGGGAAACCTTTGCGGAAAACGCTGCGTTCAAGGCCCGGGAGGTGGCCCGCCTGACGGGGCTGCCAGCCTTGGCGGATGATTCCGGTCTGGAGGTGGCCGCCTTGGGAGGGCGCCCCGGGGTTTATTCCGCCCGGTACGCCCAGGACCGCACCGCGCCGCAGCCTCCCACCGATGAGGATAACTGGCGGAAATTGCTGGACGAAATGCAAGACGTGCCCTGGGAGCAGCGCCAAGCCCGGTTTGTCTGCCAAATCGTCCTGGCCCTGCCTGATGGCCGCCTTTTCCGGGCCCAGGGTGACTGCCCCGGATACATTGCCTTGCGGCCTGAGGGCCAGGAAGGCTTCGGCTATGACCCGGTTTTCTGGCTACCGGAGTACGGCGCTACCGTGGCCGCCGTGGGCCTGAAGGTGAAAAACCGCATCAGCCACCGGGCCAAGGCCCTGCAGGAGCTGAAAAAACTCCTGGCCTCCCTGAAAAACGAACTTTAAAACTGACACCACCCGGTTATAACTGCAAGCTGATAACTGACAACCCTACCCTATCGGGACGTGGCGCAGCCTGGTTAGCGCGCCTGCCTTGGGAGCAGGAGGTCGGCGGTTCAAATCCGCCCGTCCCGACCAGACTTAACCCCTCTAAAGGAATTATTGTGAGTGCTTCTGTGAGTGCTTTTCTGATTTCGGTGCATTGGCATAATGCAGGGCGCCCTCGCCGTCATTGACGGCCACTACTCCGTTCTCCCGGCAGATGCTACATTCGCCCTCTTTCAGGTCCTCCAATGGCACTCCTCGCCGACACCTCTGGCAGATTGCATATGTTGGCCGCGTCATTCCCCCTCCTCAGCGGAGCCGTTTGATCCGCTGTTGGGTCAGCCATCGGGCAAAGCGGATATCCCACCCGGTTGTAACCAACCCGCCGGTGGCGATTAACACCAGTGCCTGAGCCAGCTTGACCCAGGCCCACAGCCATCCCAGGCAGTCATGCTTCTCCCCCTTATTTCACCACTTTGAGGTCTGAACTGGCACCGGCTCATCAGCCCGCCGGGCCGCCAGGCGTATCCATTGCTCCCTTTCATGAGGACGCGGGAACCGCAACTCGTCAATCAGATTCTCTCGGTCCATAATAACAGCCCCGCCCCGGTCCCCGGGCGGGTATTCAATCCATAGAAGCACCGCTCCCCCCTCTTTGTGCTTCAGGCATAATACCGG
>JAFDHU010000036.1 GCA_019308625.1 Deltaproteobacteria bacterium | reverse complement strand
GGGTTCACGCCAGGCTTCCAGCACCCGATAGCTGAGCCCCAGCTCACCCAGACCCATCAGGAGATGCTCCCCGGGCCCTTCCCAGTCCGCGTGCCGCACTATCAGGAAGGTGGTCTTCGGCATGATAGAATTTTTCACCCTGGGTCCAGAAAAACCGCGGCATCAGTGGGAAAATCCGGTAGAATGTCAAGTACCGCGGCCCACGTCTATGTGGGGGACTGGTGTCATGCCACTGGTGCAGGCCGCCGCTGATGGATCTCCCCCTGGATGTGCCGGCGCGGGCCAAGGTAGCCGGGGAAACATGCAGGCCATAGAGCTCATCAGCCGCAACGGACTGACCTTTTACCGCTTTCCCCTCCTGGCCAGGTTTCCAGAGGTCGTACACGGAGTCTTCACCCGTTTGGGTGGGGTAAGCACGGGCCCTTACACCAGCCTCAACCTGAGCTATGCTGTGGGCGACCGCCCGGAGGCCGTCCGGGAAAACCGCCAGCGGGTGCTCCGGGCCCTGGACCTGGAGGAATTGGTGGGTGCCGATCAGGTGCACGGCTTGCGGGAGTCGGTGGTCTCAGCGACTGCCACCGCTGCTGCCACGGAACTCCCCGCAGTGGACATCCTCATCACCCGGGAGCCGGGCCTGGGTCTGCTCATCAAACAGGCAGACTGTCAGGCGGTGATGCTTTATGACCCGGAGCACCGGGTGGTGGCCAACGTCCACTGCGGCTGGCGGGGCCAAGTGGCCGGCATCCTGGGCCAAGTGGTGTCGCGGCTGGGAAAACTCTTCGCCTCCCGCCCCGAGGGCCTCCTGGCCGGCATCGGACCCGGACTCGGACCCTGCTGCGCCGAATTCCGGCATTTCCGGCAGGAATTTCCTCCAAAATTCTGGCAATATCAGGTGCGCCCCGGCTATTTTGACCTGTGGCGCCTGAGCCGGGACCAGCTCCTGGCAGCCGGGCTCAAGCCGGATAACATCTGCCTGGCCGGTCTGTGCACCAAATGCCGGCCCGCCGAGTTTTATTCCTTCCGCCGGGACGGCGTCACCGGCCGCCAAGGCGCGGTGATTGCCCTCCGGCCCCGGCAGCCCGGACGCTGATGATTATTGGTCTTTCCCCGCCGGAGAGTTTATTCGGGAGACTGGGGGGTTTCCTTCTTGCCGACCTTGGTTTTGACGTCAGTATAAAGTTTCTTGCTCTTTTCCAGAGTCTTGTCCACCTGATGGGGGAACTTGTAGCCCACGAAAACTCCTACAGCAAATCCGACCAACAGCCAAAACAACATAGCGTCTTCCCTCTCTCGTGGTTATTTTACTTGTATTTATTTACTTAATACCCGGCGGCCTTAGCGGTGGCCTAGAATCTCTGGAAATCAGCCCAGCCTGGCCAAGGCCTCCCGGGCCAACTCTCCTACAGTAGTCTGGCGCAATTCTCCCCGGTCATAAATGGTTACCGCGGCGGCATCGACCAGCAGGTCCTGAATGGCCCCCAGAGCCTGCCGGGCTCCGAGGTACCCCAGGCACCAGGCGCTTAACCCCCTGACCTGGGGATCGGGATCCTGCAGGCAGGCCATTACCTCCGGAACCAACTCCTCCAGGGCCTGGGGATGGACTTCCGCCAGCCGGCCTATCCCCCACAGCATGGGCTCCCGGGAAAATTCTTCCCATAACAACCCGCCAAACATGGGGAGGAGGTCCTGCACCAAAGAAATCTGGTGTCTGCCTATCTCCCCCAGGGCCGCGGCGGCTCCCCACCCGAAACTGCCTGAGTCTTCGTTCAACAGCCACAGGAGTCGGGTAATCACCTTGCGCACCTGCTCGGGGTGGGCTCCGGCCATCCGGCCCAGCCCTTCCAGAGCCCGCCACTGCTTGATATCCTGCGGGTCATAAAGAAATTGCAACAATATGTCAACCACTCCTTTTTCCCGTCCGGCCAGCTCTTCCAGGGCCTGGAGATCACCCTCCGTCAAGAGCGCGGTGATTTTCTCCCTTAAATGTCGGCGCGAACTCATCCGCTCAAAGAAGGACCGTGGGGGCGGCAACGGCCGTTATACCATCATTAAGGACTGGGGGTGAGGTGGAGGAGAGGCAGGGGTATGCGATTCCTGGCCTCTCGCCCGTTATGCCGCTGGCAACGCTCTCAAATTAAAAGGGTATATCATCCTCCGGGGGCCCGCCTTCCGGGGGCGGAAACGGTGCCTCCGGTTCCCGTTCCACACCGCGGCCCGGTCCCAGCATTTTCATGGTGTCGGCCACGATTTCGTAGGAAAAGCGTTTGATCCCCTCCTGCTCCCAACTGTCGGAGCGGATCCGACCTTCAATATACACCAGCCTTCCCTTGGAGAGATACTGGCCGCAGATTTCCGCCAGTTTGCCCCAGGCGGTGATGCGGTGCCACTCAGTGCGCTCCTGGCGAACCCCCTGCCGGTCGGTAAACACTTCGGTGGTGGCAATCCGAAACTTGGCCACTGCAGTACCATTGGCGGTATAGCGGAGTTCCGGGTCAGCCCCCAAATAGCCTACCAAAATAACCCTGTTAATCATACCTCACTCCCCGGGGGATAAGGGTACTTCATCCCTTATCACAGAACCAGGCGCGCGGCAAGGCCTAATGCGCCCTGAGAGAAGGGGCAAAGCCCAAACCCGTATCGGACAAGGCCCGGCGGCCATTTGTTTTCAGCTTTCGGAAAAATCTCCGGCGTTGATTGCCCCGGTTGGCCATTCTTCACTCCTCCGGCCGGAACCAGTCCAGCAGTCTGATCTCCGGGGTGAGGCGCCCTTGGAAGTAGCTGATTCTGGGGCTGAAAGCCACCTCCAGGGGGCCGGACAGAGGGTGAAACGGGGCGCCGTCAAAAAGCACCGCTTCCCGGACGCAGTCCTTTTGCACCAACTGCAGCTTCAAGTGGCGCTCGCCCACCACCCAGGAAGACAGACAGGCAATGCCCGTGGCGGTGAACACCGGCTCCGGGTTGCCAGGCCCGAAGGGGCGCAGACGCTCCAGGTGGGCGAAAAAGGCCTCGTCCAGTTCAGGGAAGTCCACGGCGGCGTCCACCTGGAGCACCGGCTTAAGCGGCTCGGCCCCCACCTGGGCATAAAAGGCCTGCTCCAGCGCCTCCCGCAAGGGGTTCAGGTGGCGTTCCTCCAGGGAAAACCCTGCGGCTGCGTCGTGGCCGCCGAATTTTATCAGCCACTGCCGGCAGGCCTTCAGCCCCTCAAACAGGTGAAAGCCCTCTATGGAGCGGGCCGAGCCCCGACCCTGCCCCTCCTGGAGGCTGACCAGGGCCACGGGCTTGTGATACTCCTCGGCCAGGCGGGCGGCCACGATGCCCAGCACCCCGGGATGCCACCCTTCCCGGGCCAGGACCAGCACCGGCCGGTCTTTAAGCCCCTGGTTCCGGATCAGGGCTGCAGCCTCGCGCAGCACCTGCTCTTCCAGGGTCTGGCGCTGCCGGTTCAACTGCTGCAGAATCCGGGCCTGGGCGCGGGCCGCGGCCATATCCCCGGCCAAAAGCAGGGCCAGGGCGCCCCGGGCCTGCCCCAGGCGGCCGGCGGCGTTCAGGCGGGGGGCCAGCCGGAAGACCAAGTCCCGGAAGGAGATGTGCCGGTTCTCCAGGGCGGCCACCTCCTTCAGGGCCAGGAGGCCGGGACGCCTGGTGGTTTCCATGACCTTGAGCCCCTGGCGCACCAGAATGCGGTTCTCCCCCAGCACTGGCACCACGTCGGCCGCGGTTCCCAGGGCCACCAGGTCCAGGTAGGACCCCAGATGGGGCTCCGGCCGGGAGTCAAACCAGCCCGCCTCCCGAAGCTCCGCCCTGACGCCCAGGGCCAGAAGCAGGGCCACCCCCACTCCGGCCAGCAGGCGGAAGGGATTCGCGCCCAAAGCCCGCTTGGGGTTCACCACCGCCAGGGCCGGGGGCAGCTCCGGGGGCAGCTCGTGGTGGTCGGTGATGATGACCTCCAGGCCCCGGTCCCGGGCCCAGGCCACCTCCCGGGCGTCGCTGATGCCGCAGTCCACCGTCACCAGCAACCGCGCCTTCTGGGAAAGGGCCTCCAGAGCGGGGAGGTTCAGGCCGTAGCCCTCGGCCAGGCGGTCCGGCACATAGGCGAAGCAGGGGACCCCCAGTTCCTGGAAAAACTGGTACAGCAGACAGGCAGCGGTTAGCCCGTCGGCATCGTAATCCCCGTAGATGACCAGGGGCTCCCGGTGTTTCACTGCCCGGGCCAGGCGGACCGAAGCCTGCTTCAAGTCCGGCAGGTCAAAGGGGGAGGATAGACGGGAGAGGTCGGGCTCCAGGAAGGCCAGGATATCCTCCGGCTCCACCAGGCCCCGGTTCAAAAGTAGGCGGGACACCAAAGGCGGCAACCCGTGGCGGGCGCTCAAGGCCTGGATTAGCTCCGGCCGGTCCGGGTAGGGCCGCCAGATTTTTTTGCGGTGCATCTTAACTTTGGTCAGATCCTCTCCTTAAATCAAACAGTTATTGACAGGAGCAAAAGGGGGATTCCCTTTGTCACCCTGAGCCGGAGCCAAGGCTCTAGATTCTTCGGCCCTTACAGGGCCTCAGAATGACAAGAAAGCAGCCGGTTTGAGGCTCCGCGTGACAAGCTTTGACCTTCGCCTCCCCCTTGCAGGAATGAGCAACTTTCAAGGAAATAGCTCTTTTTTGCCCATATGTATGGGTAACAATCTCTTAAACCACAATATATTGTATATTTTCTCAAATGTCCAGAAAAATTTTCAGGGGCGCCGGCAGGCAGGGCCGGTGCCCCTTTCAGCCTTTTACTCCACCGTCTCCCCCGGCTTCAGGGCGATGACCCGGACCTCCGGCAGGTCTTTCAGGTGCTCTTTTAGCTCTTCCGGGGTACCGGTGAGCACCGGAAAGGTGCCGTAGTGCATGGGGATGACGAATTTGGGCTGAAGCAGCCGGCAGGCCAGGGCCGCTTCGGCCGGGCTCATGACGTAGTGGCTGCCGATGGGCAGCAGGGCCAGCTCCGGCCGGTAAAGCTCCCGGATAAGCTCCATGTCCTTGAACACCGCGGTATCCCCGGCGTGGTAGGCGGTGAAGCCGTTGGGGAATTTCACCACGAACCCCCCGGGGTCCCCGGCGGGCACCAGGCGCCCCTCGTGTTCGGTGGTGGAGGAATGCACCGCCTGGGTCATGGTGATTTCCAGCCCCTCGGCCTTGAAGGTCCCGCCCTTGTTCATGCCCACCACCTTATCCACCCCCTGCTGGGCCAACAGCAGTGACAGCTCATGGATGGCCACCACCTGGGCCCCGGTCTCCCGGGCAATTTCCACGGTGTTGCCCACGTGGTCGGCATGCCCGTGGGTCACCAGAATGAAGTCCACCGGCCCCACCTGGCTCACCGGGGTGGTGAGCACCGGGTTGGCCAGCCAGGGGTCAATGAGCACCGTTTTTCCCTGGCCGGACAGTCTGAATGCGGCATGGCCGTAATAGGTGACGCTGACGTCCCGTCCGATGATTTTCTCAGTCATGCCTTCCTCCCGCACTAGATATTGGGTTTGCCGTCTCAGGTTGTGCGTTTCAGGCCGCCAGGCCTGCTTCCCTCACCAACCGCCTTAATCTGCTCAGGCTCCGGCCAGCCTTTCCAGGGCCTCCAGACTTTGACGGATTCCCAGAGCGATCAAGGTGTCCCCGGCAGAGATCTTGGTTCCCGGACTGGGATTGAAGAGCATCTCCCCGCTGGCCTGTTTGATGGACACCACAATGATGTTCAGCTGCTGGCGGATGCCTGAGTCCTTGAGGGCCAGGCCCACCAAGGGGGAGGTGGGGGCCACCATGATTTCCTCCATACTCAAGTCCACATCCTCCTTCATGGCCAAGTCAATAAAGGTGGTGACATTGGGACGGAGAATGGTCTGGGCCATTTTCCGGCCGCCCAGCTCATAAGGGGACTCCACCCGGTTGGCCCCGGCCCGCAGCAGCTTCTGGTCGGAGCCCGGTTCCACCCCCCGGGCCACGATAAAAATGCCGGGGTTGAGGCTCCGGGCCGTGAGGGTGATGAACACATTGTTGGCGTCTGAGGAGACTACTGCCACCAGCCCCCTGGCCCGCTCAATGCCTGCCTCCTTCAACACCTCCTCCCGGCTGGCGTCGCCCTGAAGAAAGTGATAACCGGATTCCGACAAAGTGGCGATGGTCTCCGGGTTGTTTTCAATGACCACCAGCGGCACACCCCGCTCTCTGAGCTGGCGGGCGATGATTTCGCCGATGCGACCGAACCCGCAGATGATGTAGTGATCCCGCAGCTTCTTGATGTCCATAAGCAACCTGCGCCTTCCCAGGGCTGACTGAATCTCCCCTTCCATCACCAGCCGGGCCCAGGAGGTGACGGCATAGATCATAAACCCCACCCCGGTGAGAATCAGGGCCATGGTATACAGCCGGCTGGCCCGGGAGGTAGGGGCCAGATCCCCGTAACCCACAGTGGTCAGGGTGACCACCGTCATGTAAAGGGAGTCAAAGAAGCTCCACCCCTCCAGCCAGACGTATCCCAGACTGCCCAGGAGGACGATGCCCACCAGGCTGGCGCCCAGAAACAGGAGTTTCCGCAGATTCATGTTGCTCTTGGAGAGGGCTTGCCGTTTCTGGGGCCCGGGGCCTCAGCCGCCAGGGCTGATGCCACCCGGCCTCTGCCCTCCGCCCGAAAAGGGGGAAGATTAGCGGGGGCAGGAGCTGCCCCCGCCCTCAGTCGTCAACCCCTCACCAGGGCCTCGGCCACATAGGCGTCAGTGATGAGCACATTGAAGTAGCGCCCTTTGAGGCAGGCCCGGATGGCCTCGGTCTTCTCCGGTGCTCCGGCCACCGCCACCAGATATTTGTCTTTTTGCGCCGCCAGCTTCCTGAGCTCCGGGGCCATGACCCCCACGATGCGGCGGGTCAGGGCCGCCAACTGCGGGTCTTTCTCGTCAATCAACGGCTCCCCGTCGGCGCTGATAGGCGTGTGGTTGATTTCCGCCACCACCCCTTTTTGAGCCAGGTCCTCGCCGCTCAGCTTCAGCTCCTGCTGGGCCAAGGCCATGAAGCCCGGCTTGTCCACCGCCAAGTACCCGATGGCCAGCAGCATGACATCCACCTCCCAGATTTCCCGGTAAATCTTCAGCAGCTCAGGGTTGGCCTGGATTTGGGCCTCGTATTCCTCCCGGGAAGTCACCGGCATGGAAGGCAGATTGTAAGCCTCAGCATCGGGATACTTGGTACTCATCATGCCCACCAGGGCATTGCTGGTCAGGCCCGGCATGGCAAAGATCCGGGTTAAGGACAAGGGGTAGATGTGCGGGCGGCTGAGACGCTCGGGCTCCAGATAGTTGACCAGGTAATACAGGGTCTTGCCGCAGGACAGCCCCACTTTCATGCCTTCCCAGGCAATTTCCTCCAAATAATGAGCCGCTTCCCGAGCGATGGTCTTCTGGATGGCATCGAAGTCCCTGATGCCGGGATCCACCACCCGGAGCTCCCTGAGATGGGGAAAGAGCTTCTGAAGCTCATCCTCCAGGTCGCTACGCCGGGGAATGGCCGATTTTTCAAAAATAAAGGCCATAACCTGGGGCAGGGTGGTGTATTCCATTTCGTGGAGGCCCAGGCGGTGGGGCTCAAAAGGCCCGTGGCGCCGCATGTAGGTGGCGATGCGGCTGGCTTCTTTTCTGGTCTCGTCATAGGCCACATCGGAGAACAGGTCCACCGGACCGATGAGTTTGCCGTTGGTGAGCTGATACCCGGCGGCGATGACCCGGGGCGGGCCGTCAAACCGGATGGGCCGGGCATCGGCAAAGGACACCGGCATCAACGGCCCGTGGTGGGAACCCCGCATCCAGCCCTCCACCAGATGAGGGAAGGCAAAGGGCTCCAGCACCTCGCCCACCGCCGGCAGGCCCGATTGGGCCCGGACGATGAGCACCGGGTCATCCTTGCCTACATAGCGGCCGGCAATCAGCCCCAGCTTCTGGGAAGAGGCCACCGCGGCCACCTCGTTGTCCCTTTTGCGATACACGTTTTCAATCACATACCGGCCTGAGGCACCGATGAGCACCAGAAGGTCGTACATGTCCTCCGGGCAGGAGAGAATCCACTCCTTTTCCTCAAACACGTCCAACACCCGGAAGCGGAAGCCCCGGTGCATGGAAGGGTCAATAACCAGGCCGGGGGTATTGAAGGGGTCGGCAAACATCCGAAACACTGGCAGATTCCAGGCACCGGGGGAGGTCTTGTCCGCCATGAAAATGATCACCGGTTCGCTGGTGCGCTCCACAAAGCTCATTTCCGCCACGCCGGGCCCCATGCCCTTGACGTTGCCGGAGAAGGCATCGGCCAACATATCCTGGCCAGCGCCATACAGCTTCATACGTTTGGCCAGCTCGGTGAGGTCCAGGAAGGTATCCCAGGCGAACTTGTGAATTTCGGAGTCGTTCTCGCCCCGCTGGTGGGTCATGATGAGCTCCACGTCATCGCCCACATTGAGCGCCTGGCCGTCTATCTTGTCCAGGTGTTCCTGGGCCAGGGCCAGCATATCCGGATGGGAGCTGCAGTGCCCCACCCAGCCGCCGACGTCCGCCTTGATGACCGACAGGGTGATTTTGTTCTCAGATCCCATAAAAACTCCTTTCTACAGACCTGATTTGTCTGGTTTCCGGGTTTGGGTTATGTTATTGAGAGGTTTATGCGTTTCCAGGCTTACACGGTCCTGGGGGGCGGGCTGGCTGTGATGCTACTCGCCGGTTGCGCCGCTTCCCGCCTGCCCCTGCCGCCGGTGGGAGTCTCCCTGCAACCCGGCAAATTCGTCCAAGAGTACTATCTCGCCCCCGGGTTTGCACCGGAGCAGCCCACCTATGCCCTGGGACCCTTCACCGTGGAGAACTCTCGGGGAGTTGGGCCCGGGAACTTCATTCCCCTGCTGCAGGAGGAATTGACCCGGGCCTGGAAAGCCAACGGGCTCAAGCTGGCTGGGAAGCAACCGACCTGTCGGCTCGCCGCCACCATCCACCGGATATCCATAAGCGGCCGCGGATGGCGCTTTATCAAGGGCCGCATATCCGCGTCTTTGACCGCCTCTGGGGTGATTACCTGCCGGGGCCGCATTGTTTTCGCCTTTGTAGACCGCCTGTCCCTGTCCTCACCGGTGAACCCCGGGCCCCCGGCCCCCGGGGAAACCGAGCTGCTGCTCAGGAGCCTCTCCCGGGAGCTGGCCCATCACCTGCTAAATGAACTGCTCCTTCACAGGTTGACCGCCGAGGCAAGGTACAAATCGGCAAACACCCTGAGCAGCAGCCGAGGGCGCCTCTTGGCGGTGGTCATAAGGTAGATTTTCCCGGCATAATGTCCCGGTCGGGTTTCCTTGTTTTTCACCCTGACCACATAAACTTTGCCGGGTTTCTCTGGCTTGATAGTCACCTCCACCTTGTCTTCCAGATTTGTCTTGTAGCCGGTGATTTTCCAGGGCTCCGACAAGTGGGAGATGAACCGCACCTCGGCTTGGTGCACCTCGTCAATGTCGCCCCGGAACCGGATGATGTGGCTGGGCTTGATTTCAATGATGGGCTTGGCGTACCCGGTCAGCACCAGCATCACCTGCGGGGTGTCCGGGTCGTTCAGCCTTACCCGGGTCTTTTTGCGGAATCTCTTGATCACCGAATAGCGCTTGAGCTTTAAGGTAATCTTCCCTTGTTGGCCCGGCGGAATGGTCCGGTCATAGGAAGGCACGGTGCAGGCGCAATCGGGGTCCACCTCCAGGATTTTCAGGGGCGCAGTGCCGGCGTTTTTGATGATGAAGGTGTGGGAGAATACCTTATCCTGGACGGCCTCCCCGAAGTCATGGACGGTTTCCGGAACCACCGCCTTGGGCTGCCCGGCGGCAGCCGGCAGCAGGCGGGTGAGGGTGAGGGTTGAGGCCAAGGCCAAAACGATGAACCAAAAAGAGAGCGGGTAAGTACGGGTGCGGTTGGATTGTACCTCTGTCATCACTGTCATCACCTGAGGAGAATTTCAACGGGAAATTTCCATCTGCCCGGGCACCCCTGGCTGAAACCGACCGCCACATTCCTCCGGCGCCCGCGCATGCCCTCCGGGGGCTCAAGCCATTGTACCACAAAACCAGGCTCCGTCGTATCGGAAAATTCCGACCTTTCCCGCCTGCCTCCTGGCTTCCCGGCCTCTCCGGCGCGTGCAAAATCTCAGTTGTTAAGGCTCCTTGCCTTGTTATATAATAATTTCCAACTCAGCCATCCTGCCCCGGGGGACCACCGATGACATCCACAAGAAGCCATATCACCCGTCGGACCAGAGAAACGGACATCGACCTGGAGCTGGAACTGGACGGCCAGGGACAGGTGGAGCTGGACACCGGCATCCCCTTCCTGGACCACATGCTGCACCTGTTCGCCGCTCACGGTTACTTTAATCTCAGAATCAAGGCTCGGGGCGACCTGGAGGTGGATGAGCACCATACCGTGGAAGACATCGGCATCTGCCTGGGCCAGGCCTTCCGGGAGGCCCTGGCCGCCCGGCCGGGCTTCCGCCGCTTCGGCCACGCTTTGGTGCCCATGGACGAGGCCCTGGCCATCGTCGCGGTGGACCTGTCCAACCGTCCTTACCTGCACTTTGAGGTGAGCTTCCAGCCCGGAGGCGCGGGGCTGGACCCCCAACTGGTGAAAGAGTTCTGGCGGGCGGTCAGCCTGCACGGCGGCATGACCCTGCACATCAAGGTGCCTCACGGCGAAAACACCCACCACATCATAGAGGCCATCTTCAAGGCCGCGGGGCGGGCCCTGGATCTGGCCACCCAGCCCGAACCCCGGGCCCCGGGCACGCCCTCCACCAAAGGAGTATTGTGAGATTTGTGGGAGAGGGCCAGGAAGCACTGCCCCCTGCCCTCCCCCACCCCTCCCTCCCAACCCTTACAAGAGTGGCACGGGCTCTCAGCCTGTGCACCCCCATGCCTGCCTTGAGAATGGCAGGAGCCGCCCTGTCAGCCACGGGGAAAGAGCCATAGGCGACTTGACCGGCACGGCATTTGCAAAGGCATTTTTAAGATTTTGTCATTTAAAAGAGAAGTAATTTATGCTGGTCAGGCGCTCCGTCGTCCATCTCACGGTGTTTCTCACCATTGCCGGCATCCTGGCCGTTTTGGTGGTTCTCTCCCCTTACCTGCCTGGCCGGGGGTTTAAATATGTGCCAGGCAAAGGTTATGTGAGGCGCACCCTGCAGGATAATCTGAGCGAGTTAAAAGCCGGGTACATCGCCTTTTTCCGGGTGGCCCCCAAAACCGACCTGATTTATCCGCCCGTAGCCCGGCGGAGAATTTATGACAAACTCCAGGAGACCAGAAAAAGCAGAAAAGGGGCGCCCCCCAGCCACTTCAAAAAAAGGCTGGCCGAAAAAATAAAAAGGGATATGGAACAAAAAATAAAGTCCTTCCAGGTCCAAAGAACCGGGGAAGCTCCTGCGGTCCTTAAAAGATATTGACAGAAGGTCCCGTTAGTAGAAGACTGGTGAAAGCTGGCAACTTCATAAACCGGACCTCCCCGGTGCCCAAAACTAATCAATGAAACGGCGGGACTTTCTGAAAGGTTTGGGCTGGGCCCT
>JAFDHU010000035.1 GCA_019308625.1 Deltaproteobacteria bacterium | reverse complement strand
ACTCTGGCCTGGCTGATGAAAGCGTGGATATCGCCCTTCTATATGACACCCTCCATAATTTGAATGATCCGGACTCAATCTTGGCTGAATTGCACCGGGTATTGAAACAGGGTGGAACATTATCAGTTAATGATCATCATCTGGAAGATGATGATATTATCTCAAAAATATCAGGCAACAAATTATTTCAATTGCACCACAAGGGTGAAATAAACCTCAATTTCAAGCCGTTCAAATAAAAAAACGTGAATCCAGCGTGATGGAAGACCTGCGCATCGGTTTATACATCTGTCACTGCGGCCTGAACATCGCCGGGGTCATAAGTCCGGAAGAGCTGGTGAGCCAGACCCGGGGGCTTCCGGACGTGAAGATTTGCCGCCATCATCTGTACACCTGTTCTGAAGCCGGGCAGAAGGAAATCCAGCAGGACATTGAGCTTTTTGGCATCAACCGGGTGGTCATCGCGGCCTGCTCGCCCAAGCTACATGAGCTCACCTTCCGGCGGCTCCTGCGGGACAGCGGCCTCAACCCCTATCTGCTGGAGATGGTCAACATCCGGGAGCAGTGCACCTGGGTCCACGCCGGCGAGCCGGAGGCGGCCGAGGCCAAGGCCCTGGAGCTCATCCGCATGGGGCTGGCCAAGGCCCGGCTGGCCCGGCCTCTGGCTGACCGCCTGGTGCCGGTGACCCGGCGGGCCCTGGTCATTGGCGGCGGCCCCGCGGGCCTGAGGGCCGCCCTGGATTTAGCCGACGCAGGCTATCCCGTCATCCTGGTGGAGCGGGAGCCGGTCCTGGGCGGCAAGGCCAACATCCTGCACCGCACCTTTCCTCACGGCCAGACCGCCCTCTCCCTCCTCAATCCCCTGATGGCCGCGGTGGCCCTCCATCCCGGCATCCAGGTGCTGACCAACAGCGAGGTCACCGGGGTGGACGGTCATCTGGGAAATTTTCAGGTAACCGTGCGGGAACGCTTACCTGCAGTAAGCGACGCCTGCGACCTGTGCGGCCGCTGCGCCGAGGTCTGTCCCATCCGGGTCCCCGATGACCGCCAGGCCGGCCTGGCCACTCGGGCTGCCATTTACTTGCCCTCTCCCCATGCCTTTCCGGCCCGCTATGTGGTGGATCAGGCCCATTGCGACTGCTGCGGCCAGTGTCTCCCGGCCTGTCCCCAGGGGGCCATCAGCCTGGATTTTGCCGAGACCGAACATCACTTCACCGTAGGGGCCATCATAGCGGCCACCGGCTTCACCCCTTTTGACCCGGCGGGCAGCCGCTACGAGTCCTGGGCGGCCCTGCCCGGGGTGATCACCACCGTGGCCCTGGAGCGCCTGCTGGCCCCGGACGGCCCCACCGGAGGGCGGGTCCTGGTGCCCGGGGCCGAGCAGGAGCCTCGGGACATCGCCTTCATCATGTGCGTGGGCTCCAGGGAGGAGGAGGGCAACCGATACTGCTCTCGCATCTGCTGCCCCACGGCCCTGCGCCAGGCCCTGGAGCTCAAGGCCCGCCTGCCGGAGGCCCGCCTCCGTTTCTACTACCGGGACATCCGCACCGTCAAAAAGGATTGGGAAGCTCTCTACGAAGCGGCCCGGGAAACGGGCATTCTGTTCTTGCGGGGCACCGTGGAGGATATTCAGGCCGCCGGTGATGGCCGGCTTCTCATTCGGGCCTTTCAGGAACTGTTTCAGTCGCCCTCCGAGGACCGAGTGGATATGGTAGTGCTGGCGGTGGGGATGACCCCCGGGGACAACGAGGCCTTAAGAGAGGTGCTCAAGCTGCCGGTGGGTCCGGACGGCTTCTTCCTGGAGGCCCATCCCAAGCTCAAGCCCCTGGAAACCGTCATGGACGGCATCTATCTGGCCGGCACCTGCCAAGGCCCCAAGGACCTCAGCGAGTCCCTGACCCAAGCCTCCGGCGCAGCGGCCAAGGTCCTGGCCCTTTTCGCCCACGAGGTTATCACTCTGGAAGCCCTGGTGGCCGAGGTGGACGAAGAGCTGTGCGTGGGCTGTGGTGTGTGCGCCGAGGAATGCCCCTTTCAGGCCATTGAGCTGGTGGGCCCCAAAAAGGAGCGCAAGGCCCGGGTGAAAACCGCGGCCTGCAAGGGGTGCGGCGTGTGCGCCGGGGCCTGTCCTACCGGCGCCATCGCCTCCCTGGGCTTCACAGATGCCATGCTTCTGGCCCAAATTGACGAGGCCCTGGCTGTGGACCCGCAGCACAAAATCCTGGCCTTCTGCTGCAACTGGTGCGCCTACGCCGGAGCTGACTTCGCCGGGGTGTCCAGAATGCAGTATTCCCCCCAGGTGCGCATCATCCGCGTCATGTGCGCCGGACGGGTGCACCCCAAGCTGATACTGCACGCCTTTGAGCAGGGAGCCGGCCAAGTGCTGGTGGCCGGCTGCCACCCCCCGGGAGACTGCCACTATGTCTCCGGCAACCTGCGGGCCCAAGCTCGGGTGGAAAAGCTCAAAAAGAAACTGGCCAAAAAAGACATTGACCCCAACCGCCTGCGCCTGGAATGGATTTCCGCCACGGAAGGCAAAGTCTTCCAAAAGGTGATTCTGGAAATGGCTGAAAGCCTGAAAGCTTAAGGACCTGGAACCAAACGAGGATCTGAAATCGAGCCTTCCTGATTTTTGACCAATTTGGTGGATTATTCCAAGGAAGCCTGTGGCAATGCCTATTCTTATCTGCCCCTGTCCGGACCTGAAATTTGATGCCCAGGCCCTGGTGGCGCAACTGTCCCGGAAAGGGCTGGAGGTCCGCTTAACTCCACGGCTGTGCACTCCGGCCGGGCTGGCGGAGTTGCGGCAAGCTCTCGCTACCGGGCCTGAGCAGTTCCTTATCGCCGCCTGCGGCCCGGAGGTGAACGCCGGGCTGTTTCAGCGCCTGTGGGGCGACGCCTGTCCCCCCATAATTGATCTCCTGGACCTGGAGGACCTGGAGACCGCGGCCGGCGTCCTGCACCTGGCCCAAGCCTCCCCGCCGGCGGCCGCCCCGGCTGTTACCCCTGCATCCCGGGAGGTACTGGTGGTGGGCGGCGGTATCGCCGGCTGCCAAGCGGCCCTGGATCTGGCCGACGCCGGGCATCAGGTCTATCTGGTGGATTCCTCCCTCAGCATCGGCGGCACCATGGCCCAGTTGGACAAGACCTTCCCCACTCTGGACTGCTCCATCTGCATCCTGGGCCCCCGGCTGGTGGAGGCGGCCACCCACCCCAACATAGAACTGTTGACTTACGTGGACCTCGGGGCCATCCGCGGCCGGGCCGGGGCCTTTGAGGTGGACCTCACTCTCAGACCCCGATACGTGGATATGGCCAAATGCGTGGGTTGCGGCGCCTGCGCCGAGGTCTGCCCGGTGATTGTGCCCTCCCGCTGGAACCTGGGCCTCAAGCCCCGCAAGTGCATCCGCATCGTGTTCGCCCAGGCCGTGCCCTTGCGCTCCACCCTGGAAAGGGAGTACTGCATTGACTGCCAAATGTGCGTGGCGGCCTGCGACCGCCAGGCCATTGACCTGGAGGCCCGGCCGGTGGAACGGCGGCTTTTGGTGGGGGCCATCATTCTGGCCACCGGCGCCCGGCCCCTGGACCCTAGTCTCAAAAGCGAATACGGCTACGGCCGCTTGCCGCGGGTCATCACCGCCCTGGAATATGAGCGCCTGGTCTGCGCCACCGGCCCCACCGGCGGCAACCTCCTCGCCCCGGACGGCTCCCCCGTCAAATCCCTGGCCTTCATCCAGTGCGTGGGCTCCCGGGACCGCCGCTTTCTGCCCTACTGTTCGGGGATTTGCTGCACGGCTTCCATCAAGGAGGCCATGCTGGCCCTGGAACACAACCCCGAGGCCCAGGTGACCGTGTTTTTCAACGACATCCGCACCTCCGGCAAGGGCTTTGAGGACCTCTACCTGCGGGCCCAGAAAGCCGGGGTGCGCTTTGTCAAGGGGCTGCCCGGCCGCCTGGAGGCCGATGACTCGGGCCGGCCGGTGATTCATTATGAAGACCAGCTCTCCGGCCGACGGCGCCGGCTCACCGTGGATTTGGCAGTACTGGCCGTAGGCTTGGCCCCGCCACCAGAAATCCCGGCCTTCGAGGATGACGGCCCGGAACGGGACGCCTTCGGCTTCTTCCGGGGCCGCCACCCCACCCTCAAGCCCCTGGCCTCTACTCTCCCAGGGGTCTTCCTGGCCGGCACCTGCCAAGGCCCCCAGGACATTTCGGAAACCGTCTGCCAGGGAAGCGCCGCGGCCGCCCAAGTGATGCAACTGCTTTCCCCCAAAAACCAAAATGCCTCAAATCGGCCCTGAGATCACCGCCCCCTTTCCCCTGCTTGACAGGGCCAGTTTATGCTTTTATAATTGGTAATTAGTTAAAAAATTTAGAAAAATGTTAATTTTCAAGATGAGTTGAGAACATCCTGGAAGGAATCGGAAACCAGCTCTGAAAACAACTAATCTCCACCAGGAAGTTTAAGCAGCCTAGGGAGCATATATGACCGTTACCCAGCTGGAAAAGGCCAAGCGCCCGGAAAAGCGTCGGGAGAGACTCCCCCTGGTTTTGGAAATCCTGCCGGGCCAGGCAGCGGAAGGGCTGGTGGTAGTGTTTGAGCCCGGCGACTATGAGCACCTCTCCCTCAAGGAGCTGGCCGAGGACGCCTTGAGCCGTCGCAACCTCAGCATTGAGGAGCAGATGATCCTGGAAGACATCCACCGTCAGCTTCAAGGGGGCAAATTGTTGGTACGCGGTCGGGAGGTCCAAGGCTCCCCTTTGGAATCCGCGGTGGTGGAAGAGACCGAAGCCGGCGAGAAATACCTTTATGTACCGATCCGGGCCATCAAGCCCCAGGAAGGCGGGCTCGGACGGCCGCCGGGCTACCGGTAGATTATTTGATGCTGCGGCTGTGGAACCCTGAGATTAATCTGTGGGTGGCAGGGGACTGGTTATACCTGCCGTTGATGTTTGACCCGGCCATTGCCCAGGAACTGCAAACCCGTCCGCCGAGTCATTTCTCTCCGGCTGACTGCTCCGGCGCCACCGGGCCCCTGGTGGTGGAAGTTCAGGGAAAGCCCTTCGTCAGGACCATCCGCCTGACCTCCCTGCTGGAAAATTACGCCTCTGTTGATCCTGCCTCCTGGAAGCAGCAGCACCGGGCCGTCCTGAATGGGGTGGAAGACGGTGCTCACCATCTCCTGGATCCCAAGCTGGCGGTTATCCTGTTCCAGATCATGCCGTATTTTTTGCGACGCCGGGACTCCCTGACCCGTCAGGGGCTGGAACGGGAGGACGTCCTCAGGCTGCTGGAGGAACAGGTTCAGCTTCCAGCCTCTTATACCCGGCGGGAGGGACACCTGCCAGGGAACCGCAGGCTCCGGGGCGCGGTGGCCCACCTGGCCCAACTGGCTGCGGCCGACCCGGGGCCGCCGCCTGCGGGTCTGATAACAGCGGAAGTCCTGCGGAAGTGGTTCTTTCGAGCCCTGGCCACCAGAATCGCCATCCAGGAACGGGAGCGTCTGGCTGCCGTCCTGGCCGAACAGGAAAAATGGGGCGAACTTTACCGCCGGCATGCCGGGCTGCTGACCTACCTGGCCGAGTATGGCACCCTGGAAGTGGACGGCTTCGGCTTCGTCCGCCTGCGCTCTCAAAAAAACGAATACCTGATCTACAAGCGCACCGGCGTTTACGCCCTAAAGGACTTTTACGGCCGGCCTTACATCTTTCCCGACTGCCGGGTGGCGGTATCCACTTTCGGGCAGCTCAGGCCTTTTGTCATCGATCGTTATAAGCACCCTTTTCTGTATCGCCACGCTCCTGGCCAGTACATCTGCCTGCCCAAAGACTTTCCGGCACCCTTGAGATTCAGCGCCGCTGGCGTCATCCAGGCCCTGGAAGCCGGTATCCACACCTTATATTATGGCTATAACCCTAGGCGCCGCAATGGCTACCATAGCCTGGACCGGGTCCGCCAAATGCAGACCATTGACTTCGACGATTACAGAGTGGCCCCGGATGACCCCAAAATCATTTCAGGGGAAGTGGAGGTGAAAAACATTTTCTTCTAATATGAAGTTGCTGGAGCATTTCAAGCAGGCCCGGGCCAAGCCCAGGGAGCCCTTTCGCCGCAGTACCTTCACGGTGGTCAGCGTCCTGGTGCGGGAGTATCATCTGGAAGAGGGTTTTGTGGAGCGGCTTCGGAACTTCACCCTGGGCGAGGAATGGCTGGCTGCTTTTGAGCCACCGGAGAAGAGACCTTTGGTAGCGCCGCTGTTTTCCCTGGTCCCCCCGGAGGAGTACCGGCTGGTGCAGGAAATCGTGGCCGCGGCTGAGAGCCCCTATCTCCGATTTGCCCACTGTCCGGAGGAACTGTTGCTGGCCGGGCCTCTCTTCCGGCTGAATCCGGACCTTGATCCGCATATTCTGGCGGGGGTGCATTTCCGCACCTTGGTGGCCCGGGAACTGGTCAGCCGGAAAATCACCGCACTACAGCGCCTCGCGGCCGGGTCCAATTCCTCGGTCCCTGGGGAATTCTGGGAAAGCCTGCTGGACCGGCTGAATGCGCTCACCCACAGGGAGGAGCGGTAAACTGCACATGAAATTCGGCGTCTCCGAACAAAGCCGTCGTCGCATCCAGGAAAAACTGGACGCCGCCCGGGAGCTGAAAACTCTCGGCACCATTCAGCATATCCTGGAATTCAACAAGACCCCGGCGGAACTCAAATCCGAAGTAGACAAGTTTGTCATCGGGCAGGAACGGGGCAAAAAAATCATCGCCACCGCCATCGCCTTTCACTACCGGCGCCTGGCCACCGCACTCAAGCAAGTGCTGGGGGAATACAAAGGCGATTTGGCCTTGGCCCTGAAAAACACCCGCACTCCCAAGGCCAATATCCTGATCATCGGTCCCACCGGGGTGGGCAAAACCTACACCGCCGAGACTTTCTCCCAGCAAGTGGGCGTGCCCTTCGTGGTGGAGGACATGACCAAGTTCAGCGAAGTGGGCTATGTGGGGCAAAACGTTACAGACATCCTGGTGGACCTCCTGGTGGCCAGCGGGGGCAACCCCTTGGTGTCCCAAATGGGCATCGTGTATCTGGACGAAATTGACAAAATCGCCGCGGAAGCCGTCAGCACCCGGGATGTGTCCGGCAAGGGCGTCCAAAAGGGCCTGCTGCGCTTGGTGGAGGGCATTGAAAACACCTTTGAATGGGGCCAAGAAAGGGTCTCCATTTCCACCAAACATGTCCTGTTCATCGCCGGCGGGGTGTTTGAGGACCTGAAAAACATCGTCAAACGCCGCATGGTCAAGCACAACCTGTCTGGCGAGTGGCAGAATTTTCTGCTGAATGAGGACTTGGTGTCCTTCGGCATGGAACGCCAGCTCATAGCCCGGTTCCCGGTGAAGGTGGTGTATGGCCCGCTGACCCTCCAGGAGCTCATGGACATCCTGACCAGAAGCGCGGACAGCCCTCTGCTGGCCTACCGTCACGACCTCGCCGCCTGGGACATTGACCTGGAATTTGACCACGAGGCCTTGAGAATGGTGGCCGAGCAGGCTAAACAGGAGGGCACCGGCGCCCGGGGCCTTATCAGCATCCTGCACCGCATCCTCCTGGAAGACATGTACCGACTCCCCGGCACTTTCACCGGCAAGCTGGTCGTTGACCGCCATTACGTGCAGGAGCGGCTGGGATGAGATTCAAATCCCTGACCGGTTTGAAGCGGCGGGAACCCTGGGAAATTGTGCTGGCCACCCTGCCCCAGGACATCTCCATCACCCGCTTCGCTCTGGACAAGGCCTTCAAAATCTGCAAACTGGTGCGGGAGCTTTTCCAGGAAAGCTTTGAGTGGTATGGCTTTACCTTGGCGGCCCGGGAGCAACCGGAAGTCATCATTGACATCGGTCTGCCCCGCAATGAGGAAAACGTCCTGGAATACGCCAGGCTTACCTCGGAGAAAATCGCCACCTATCATGAAGCCCTTCCCCCTGACCTGGTAATCAACGGCTGGATTCATTCCCATGGCAGCCTGGAATTAAGGAAATTCTCGGCGGTGGACGAGGCCAATCAGCGCACCGTCCTGGATTTCGTCACCTCCCGACTCCGTCGTCCCCTAGCCAAGCGGGAAGTGATTGTCAGTGACCTGGTCTGCCTGGTGGCGGGGCATTATCAGGAGGCCGACCTGGAGAAGGGGAGCGTTAATCTCATCACCGACCAGCCGGTTCGGGAAGCCAAGCTCCTGGAGACGGTGTACGGCGGATTCTGCTATGCCCTGGTGGTGGGGGACGAGGATTGGCATTATCAGGAAATTTACTACCAGCGCCGGGGCATCCTCTCCGGGTTCAGCACGGTGGAGCACCGGGAGGCGGAGCTGCGCTGTCTTCCCTCCGAGCGGACCTGGTCCTCCGCAGACCTACAACTCCTCCGGGAGGAGGTGCAGGACAAAATCCAGCCCATAACCTATAAGCCCGAGAAGCTGGAGCGGGTGTAGCAACCGCTTCCATCCGGCCGGGAAAGAATTAAAGAATCCGATTATGTCCTTAGTTCCGATATTCGGCTTTCAGGGTGGGGGGAAATCTTGGAGAATTCCCCCTCACCCTTCCCCTCTCCCCCATACTTCCCCTCTCCCCCATAGGGGGAGAGGGGAGTAAAGAGAATCCGGGGGAGAATCACCGGGAAAGCCCCCTCTCCCCCCGGTTCCCGGGGGGAGAGGGCCGGGGTGAGGGGGGGGTAGACCCTTCCGATAAGGTGCCTGGTTTGACGACTTCCTTATCCGGTTTTTCCAGGAGCAAAAGAAATAATCAGTTTAAAGAATTTTAAAGCCGAGGTTTAACTGAGGGTCCCCGCCCCTCTCAGGGAATATGAAATACTCCTACCCGGTTCACCCACATATTCCTGCGGCCCAGCGCCTGGACCGCCA
>JAFDHU010000363.1 GCA_019308625.1 Deltaproteobacteria bacterium | reverse complement strand
AAGTCGTAGAGTTCAAAGCTGGAGGCATCGATGATCCTAGGAAACAATATCGAGACTCCTTTGAAGTAACCATCGGACGGATTAAACTCTCGAGGGAATGGAAACAATACAAAATCGATTTATCTAATGCGGATCTGACTAGTGTGATAGGAGGTTTCTGCTGGGTCGCAAGCGCGGATTATAACTCTCTAGGGAAAATAACGTTTTACTTAGACGATATCGTACTGGAATAGTAGTAAGTTCCAGACGGCATTAAGCCATCTGTGGGATAAGTGGAAATAATTAAGAATGAAGGCTCCCGATAAAAATTATTATCTTAATGTTACACATGCTTGAGCAATTGCACCCTTGTAAGATTTTTAGACTAAAATGCTAGCTCGAGTCAAAAGTGGCGCCCTTAAGGGCGTGGAGGCCTTTCTGGTGGAAGTGGAGGTGTGCCGCGGTAAAGGAGTCCCGGGAGCGGGTCCGGGCAGCCATCAAAAACTCGGGCTACCTGTTCCCGGCCAACCGCGTCACCCTGAATCTGGCCCCGGCCGACGCCCGCAAGGAGGGCACCGGCTTTGACCTGCCCGTGGCGGTGGCCCTCCTGGCCGCCCAGGGTCTGGTGCCCCTCGAGGCCCTGGAAAAATTCCTTCTCTTCGGGGAGTTGTCCCTGGACGGCCGTCTGAAACCCACCCGGGGCGTCCTCCCCATCGCCTTGGCCGCCCGGGATGCGGGCCTGGCTCTGGTGATTCCTCGGGAAAACGCCCGGGAAGCTGGAGTGGTGACCGGCCTTGAGCTTTACGCCGCCAAATCCCTGGCGGAAGTGGTGGAATTTCTGGCTGGCCGGGAGACTCTGGCTCCGGAGCCGTCCACCCCGGTGGCCGCGGTGTCCTGGGACGCGGTCGAGGACCTGGATTTCCGGGAGGTTCAGGGGCAGGAGCCGGTCAAGCGGGCTCTGTTGCTGGCCGCCGCCGGCGGCCACAACGTCCTCATGGTGGGCCCGCCCGGAGCCGGCAAGACCATGCTGGCCCAGCGCCTGCCCTCCATCCTGCCCCCCTTGAGCTTTGACGAGGCCCTGGAGACCTCCAAGATTTACAGCATAGTGGGCCAACTCCCGCCGGGTCAGGCTTTGGTGACCCGCCGGCCCTTCCGGGCGCCCCACCACACCATTTCGGACGCGGGTCTGATCGGCGGCGGCACCAACCCCCGCCCCGGCGAAGTGAGCCTGGCCCACCACGGGGTCCTGTTTCTGGACGAGCTGCCGGAGTTCAAGCGTTCCACCCTGGAAGTGCTGCGCCAGCCCCTGGAAGAGGGTCGGGTCACCATCTCCCGGGCCACCACCTCCCTGACTTATCCGGCCCGTTTCATGCTGGTGGCGGCCATGAACCCCTGTCCCTGCGGCTTCTATGGCGATCCCCGGCACCCCTGCACCTGCACTCCCGGCCAGATCAACTCCTACCGCTCCCGGATTTCCGGTCCCCTGCTGGATCGCATTGACATCCAGGTGCAGGTTCCCGCGGTGCCCTTCCGGGACTTGGCCGTGGCCGGAGACGGGGCTGGCTCCCGGGAGCTGCGTGCCCGGGTGCTGGAGGCTCGGGAGCGCCAGGCCCGGCGCTTTGCCGGCTCCCCCCGGGTCTTTGCCAACGCCCACATGACCCCCCGGCTGATTAAGGAGCACTGCGCCTTAACTGACGACACCCGGCGGCTGTTGGAGGCGGCCATGGACCGCCTGGGGCTGTCGGCCCGGGCTTATGCCCGCATCCTGAAAATCGCCCGCACCATCGCCGACCTGGAAGGCGAGGACCGCCTGGTCCCGGCCCACGTGGCCGAGGCCATCCAGTACCGCACCCTGGACCGCAAGTTTGCCATGTAATACTGAAACCATGCTGGCAAGGAGCCAACCGGTTTAATAAAATTAATCCGATTATGTCCTTAGTTCCGATATTCGGCTTTCAGGGTGGGGGGAAATCTTGGAGAATTCCCCCTCACCCTTCCCCTCTCCCCCATAGGGGGAGAGGGGAGTAAAGAGA
>JAFDHU010000362.1 GCA_019308625.1 Deltaproteobacteria bacterium | reverse complement strand
GCTTGCGTCCCGCCGCCGTCGGCCAAACGGACGGCAGGAACCCCTGATTTTTTTATGTCACTCCTCGGCGGGTGTCCCTTCCGGGGCCGCCGTTGCAGCCATATACAAATCCTCTCCGAACTGGCGCACCAGCCGGTGACGCACCAGCTTGGCGATCACGCCCCTGGCCCTGAGGCCCAGGCTCTCGGCGAAGCCAGCCAGGGCCGCGAACTGCTCGTCCCGGCCCAGCACCTCCTCGGCGCGGGCCAGCATCCGCTCCTCCAGGAGCCGGAGCAACCGCCCGCCGTCCTGAGCCAGCTCCCCCCGCAGGGCGAAGGCCTCGGCCTCACTGACGGCCAGCCGCGCCCTGGCCTCCCTCAGCTTCTCGCCCTGCCTGCTCTCCAGGGGCTGGCCCGTAGTCAGGTCCGTCAGGTCCACCTGCACCCCCGAGTTGCCCAGCGGCTCCGTCATCACATCACCCCCTCGGGCGCGGCGCTGGCCAGGGCCGCCTGCGCCTCCGCCTGCTGGATGGCCCTCTGGGCCTCAATGGCCTCCTCCTGCTGGGTCTGCTGGGCCTGGTCTATGCGCTGGGCCTCCTCCGGGGACACCACGATGCCCTCGTCCCGCAGGTTCAGCCGGCCCTCCAGAGACCGAAGCAGGTTATACGGCTTGATGTAGGGCAGGAACACCGAGTTGGGGTTGCACAGCGGCAGGATCAGGTCCCGGATATTCCGGATGATCTCCCAGTCCTGCATCAGGGCCGAAATCCCGCTGACGTTGAAGGCCCCGCTGCTCAGCATGGGCAGGCGCACCCCCGTGGGGCTGGCCGGGTCGCGGTAGCGCAGGGCGTATTCCTCTCCCATGAACAGCGCCAGCTCCTCAAAGGTGATGTTGATGGCGATGGTTTCGGCTCCGGCCACGATGGCCGCCAGGGCCCCCCGCTCCAGGTTCTTGCCGATCTGCCCGAACACCGTCAGGGCCTGGTCCAGGGCCTGGGCCGCCTCCCGGGCCGTCACCTCCGCCCGGTAGCCCGGCAGGCCCCGCACCACGCTGGGGAGCGTCGCCTCGTCGTAGGCTTGGTTGGCGAAGTTCAGATAGGCCATGATCTCCCCGGTGTCGGTGCGGCGCTCAATGGTGCGCACCGCCTGCATCCCCTGCAGCGTCCCGCGGGTCAGCCACTGCTTGCCGGGGTAGTCGTCAATGTCCTCCGGGTCAACCAGCACCGACAAGTCTATCTCGGTGGGCGGGTTGACCTTCCAGTTCAGGTTGTCGTTGTGCAGGCACATGAGGCTGCACATGAACTCCCACAGGCTCTTGATGCCCTGCAGCAGGCTCCGCCCGTCAAACCTCAGCAGGTGGGGCAGAGGCGAAAAACCCACGCCCGGCCACCGCAGGGTGGGGTATTTCACCGCCCGTGGGGGCCGGATGACCCGTTCCCCGGCCACCATGTAGGTGGCCCTGGGCAGGAGTAGCTCCCCCCTGGGGGAGAGCACCGAGCCCCAGAACTCCGAGGTCAGGATCAGGGTGCGGAACCGGGACTTGTGCCAGACATGGCCCTTCCTCTCGGCGATGGCCTCCCGGCTCAGGTTGCGCTCGTCCTCCGCCCGCCCCCGGCTGCCGGGCGAGAAGTCCCCGATGTTCTGTAAACGGCCCGCCTTCTCCTGCTCTTTTAAGTCGTAGTAGTCCAGCCACTCCTGGTGAATCCAGTAGAGGCCCGACTGGGGGTCGCGGGACAGGGCGTCCGGGTCCCGGTGTATCTTCCAGGGCTCCACCAGGATGTAGCGCAGGCCCCTGCCGGTGCGCCACACCATCAGACTCTGGTAGAACTCCGCTGTCTCCGGGTCCCGCTCGTTCTCCACGCTCAGAAACCGGGGCTCAAAGGCCTTCCTCACGATGGCCTTGGCGGACTGCACCGTCATGAAGGGCTTGGGGTAGACCACCTTGGACTGCCACGGCTCCTTGCGGGCGTAAGAGGCCGGCCTCTCCTCCTGGTAAACCTTCCAACACTCATCCTGCTTCCGCCGGATTTCCCGCATGGCGTTGACCGAAGTGCGGATGCAGTCCTCCACATAGTCCACGAAGTGCTTCTCGTCCTCCCCGGCGTAGGCCTGGGCCGCCTCCTCCCGCTCTCGGAGCTCCAGGGCGTCCATCTCCGAGGGCTTGAGGGCGTTCTGGAGCTCAATGATGCGCCGGCGCACCTCGTCCCTCGGGTCGGGCAGAAAGGTGGTCAGGTCGTTGTCCGCCATCAGCTCTTCTCTTTAACCATCGCCAAGGCCAGCTCCCGTTCCCGCTTCCGTTCCCTGGCCTTGTCGCATTTTTCCTTGGTGACCTTTGCGTCCCACAGATACTCGTAGCAGTTGTCCCTCAGCCACTTGTAAATCCGGCATATGGGGATGAAATAGCCCATGTGGGTGATGGCGTCGGCGGAAAACCCCAGGATGGCCACCCGGATGCGGGACGGGATGCCGATATAGGCCCAATTACCGTTGTGCGGGGTGAACACGCCGCCGCCGCTGTTGCCGAAGATGGACGGGGCCGAGGACAGCCAGTATTC
>JAFDHU010000361.1 GCA_019308625.1 Deltaproteobacteria bacterium | reverse complement strand
GGTGGCCAAACAAGGAAGGAGCATGGCCGCGGCCGCGCCCAACAGGACGGCCGCAGCCGCGTTGTCCAACCATTTACTCACCGGGGAGAGGGTTTTCAAGACCCCAGGCAAGGGCCAGTCCAGGCACCGGCCCCGAGGCTCAGGTGAGGTTCCACCACAGCATCTGCCAAGCTTCTTTGAGGCCCAACTGACGCACCACGCTGGGTTCAAACCCGGAGTGCATCATGCACTGGGCGCACCGGGGATCGCGGCCGGTCCCGTAGCGCTCCCAGTCGGTTTTGCTCATCAGCTCGGCAAAGGTGGGGTAATGGGTGTCCAGGAGCTGGTAACAAGGAGAACGCCAGCCCCGGGGATTGACGGTGGGGTTGGCCCAGGGGCTGCACTCATAGTGCCGCTCCCCCCTGAGGAAGCTGAGGTACATCGGGGTGCTGGAGTATCTCACCGGCAGGCCGTTTAAGGTCAGGCGGGTGAACTTTTCCCGGATTTCCTCCCGGCTCAGGAAAAGTTCCGGTGCCACGCCGCTGAAGCTGTAAGCCGGGGACACCAAAATGCCGTCCACCCCTATTTCGGTGAGGTAGGCAAAAAGAATCTCAATCTCCAGGACATCGGTCTGCTTGTAAATGGTGGTGTTGGTGCAGACCCGCAACCCTCGGGCCTTGGCTGCCTTGATGGCCCGGATGGCGGTATGGAAAAGGCCTGGCCGGCCCAAGATGAAGTCATGGGTAGAGGCCAGCCCGTCCAGGTGGATGCTCAGGGTGAGGTGGCTGGAGACCGGCAGACGAGGCAGGGCCTTCTCCAGCAACACGGCGTTGGTGCACAGGTAGACGTGCTTGCGGCGGTGAATCAGCTCCTCCACCAGTTCAAACACCGGCGGATAAATCAAAGGTTCACCGCCGGTGACGGTGACCACCGGGGCGCCGCATTCCTCCACCGCGGCCAGACACTCCTCCAGGGTCATGCACTTATCCAGGGTGTCCCGGTATTCCTGAATCCGACCGCAACCTTTGCAGGCCAGGTTGCACTGGTGGGTGGGCTCCAGCATCAGCACCAGGGGGAATTTCTCTTCCCCGGCCAGACGCTTCCGGATGAGGTAACGGGTCAGGTCAATGCTGAGGCTTAAGGGAAAACGCATGGCTGAAGTCGCTTAAATCTCAAGTTTGGTTACAAATTAAATCCGGTTGGCGGGAAAGTAAACCGAAAATAGAATCCACCAGCAAAAAGTCTGAATTTTTGAACCATCAGGTCGGGCTTAAGGGGAAGGCCCCATCACCGGGACCAGGTTTACACCCAAAGGGCCTTGGAAACTTTTCCAGGCGTTCCTGTTACTTTTCTTCAGGGCAGAGCAGACTTGCGGCTGCGGTTTCAGGCGTAGCCGTGCTCCCGGAACCAGGCTACCGCGTCTGCCAAAGCCTGGCGCACCGGTGTTTGGGGCAGGCCCAGTTCCCGCACTGCCTTGGAGCTGTCAAAATACATGTACTTTCTGGCCATCCGGACCGCGGTGAGGGGGATGCGGGGCGGTCGCCGGCTGATATAGGTGGCCCACACTTCGTTTATGGCCGCCAGACACAAGATAGGGTAATAGGGCAGGCGTATCCGGGGGGCCGGGCGGCCGGTGATTTCCGCCAGCAGGCCGAAAATCTCGGACAGGCGCATGTTTCGGTGGCCCAAAATGTATTTTTCCCCCACCCGGCCCCGGGCTTCAGCCAGCAGGTGTCCCTGGGCCACATCCCGCACGTGCACCAGATTGAGGCCGGTTTCCAGGTAGGCGGGCATACGGCCCTTGAGAAAATCCACGATCATCTGGCCGGTGGGGGTGGGGCGGGAGTCCCAGGGGCCCACCGGGGTGCTGGGGTGCACCAGCACCACGGGCAGGCCCTGCCGGGCCAGTTCCAGGACCGCCTCCTCGGCCAGGAACTTGGAGCGCTTGTAGTGGCCAGTCATCTCCGCCAGGCTGACCGGGGTGTCCTCGGTGCCCGGGGTGCCATTGCCGGGGTTGCCCAGAGTGCCCACCGTGCTGGTATACACCACCCGGGACACGCCCGCGTCGGCGGCCGCCCTGAGCAGGCTTTTGGTGCCCTCCACGTTGACGGCATACATTTCCTGGGGGTTCGGCACCCACAGGCGGTAGTCGGCGGCCACATGGAAGAGGTGGGAGCAACCCTTAACCGCGGCCTGGAGGGAAGCCGGGTCCCTGAGATCGCCCCGCACTTTCTCCACCTCCAGGCCTGTCAGAGCCGGATGGTCCGGATTCCGCACCAGCACCCGCACCGGACGCCCGGCGGCCAGGAGTTCCACCACCACGGCCCGGCCCACAAACCCGGTGCCGCCGGTGACCAGGGTTTTTTCCTCAGCCATTTCTGTCAGCCGAAATTACCCGGAGATTGCGGGAACCTGCATTGATACGCTTTTGGAAATAAGAACCAGGGAAAAAGGCGTCGGGAAAAAAGGCCGGCCCGGGCAGCCTGCCGCCCGTTACCCGGAAGCCGGCTGTTTGCGCCTCAGGAAATCCGGCCGCCGGCTTTTTCCATTTCCCGGGCATACATCCCCAGAGCCATGAGGGGGAAACAGTCCCGGTACAGGTGATAGCGGATCATGAAATGGCTGGGGAAGCCGGTGCCGGTGAACCAGGGTTCGTCCCAACGCCCTTCGGGATTCTGGGTCTCCACCAGATATCTGACTCCGGCCTGCACTTCGGGGGAGGCGGCCTCCCCGGCGGCGATAAGGGCCATGAGGGCCCAGGCGGTCTGGGAGGCGGTGCTGGGGCCCCGGCCCATAAGCTCAGGATGGCGGTAGGAGTCGCAGGTTTCGCCCCAGCCGCCGTCGTCGTTCTGGTGGGCCTTGAGCCAGGTAACGGCCCGCCGGATATAGGGTTGGCGACCAGGTGCCGTAGATGAAGTTCACCCCCCACCGTCCCCACCAAGGGCCATCCGGATGCTGCTTCTTTTTAATGAATTTCAGAGCCCGCTGGGCAGCGGGGTGGTCGGGTCCTATACCGAAGGCGCCCATCATCTCCAGGGCCCGGCCGGTAACATCTTCCGTAGGCGGATCCACCAGGGCCTTGAGGTCACCGAAGGGGATGGCATTGAGCCATTCCTTGGTATTGTCTATGTCAAAGGCGGCGAAGCCGCCGTTGCGGGACTGCATGCCCAGGCACCAATTGAGGCCCCGGAGCAGGGGCTCCCGGTGTTTCTCCGGTTCGGCCAGAGTCTCATACAGGGCCACCAGGACCATAGCGCTGTCGTCAATGTCCGGATACCAGTTGTTGACAAACTCAAAGGCCCAGCCCCCCGGGGCCAGGTCCGGATTTTTGATGGACCAGTCGCCTTTTTTCAGGATTTGCTGCCGC
>JAFDHU010000034.1 GCA_019308625.1 Deltaproteobacteria bacterium | reverse complement strand
AAGTAGTTACTTCTTCCTTATTAAATTGTGTAAAATATTCCGGACATTTTTCTAAATGGTTTCTGAGAATTATACTTTCTGAAGTCGGTAAGGGTCCGACCCTGGGAAAATAGTCTGAAATTTGCTTATCTAGCTCGGTTAATAAGAGATTTCCCCATTTGCCAATATCGTTAATCAAATTTGGGCCAAACTTTGCTGGATGATCCAACGTTGCAAAAAGGATAACAACGGCCACAGGATTGAGTTCATTAGCAATTACTTGATAACCCAATCTTAGGGCTTCAAATGGGATGGAGCCACCTCCGGCAGTGGGGTCATATATAACGAAACTATTTCTTTCTGGTTTTATTAGACTTGCAAAAGCACGCTCATAGCCATATAGGTTTGGAACCCTCAAACCCACCATTCCCGCCATGGCCATCAGTTCTTTGAACCACGCCGGATCAGCCGGGAGGCGCTCTACTTTGAGCCCTGCGCCCCAGCCCGGCTCAGGCAGAGATTGGCTTTCCTCCTCCCAGCGGAGAAGCACCGGGTCCTGAGAGAGTGCAGGATTCTTGGCCTTTAGGCGGGCCATAAGCTCCCGGTTTTCTGCCCGCTGGCGATTTTCCCGTTCCAGGGCCCGAAGCACCCGGTCGTCCACCTGCAGGACTTCCTCACCCTGCTCGTTGACGGTTATCAGATTCAGGAGACTGCCGGTCAAGGTCCAGGGCCGGCCGTGCACCAGGGCCACCACCTTCTCAATTCCCAGGCGGCGCAGGAAGAGGTCCGGGGGGTAGTCCGCGGGCAAAAGGGACGCCAGGACGGCCGCCCGGCTGGGAGTCAAAGGCCGCCGGGCCCACCAGACGTGCAGGAAATAAAGGGGCGGCAAGGCAGAACTGGCCCCTCTCTCCCGTTGGGTCTCAGCCCCCACCTGGTGGCAGGGAAAGCCGTGTTCGATCAGACGCTTGTCGGAGATAGCCATAATCTGCCCAAGCTCTCGGCCTGCTCCTATTTTTTGTCTCCCGGGCTGGACTCCAGGAGATATTTACTTACCCGGTCTGGGCCTGTTCCAGGCGGTATTTCACCAGGGTGAGGATGTCCTCCTGGCTCACAGGGGAATTCCCTCCGAGGCCACCGCTTGGGCCAAAAGCGAATACCGTTCCGGTCCCTGTTCCCATTGGGTGCGGCTGAAAACCACCGGGACAATGACCAACCCCTGGGCATAACCGGCTTCCCAGGCGCAGTCACTGACCCATTCTCTGATGGCCTCATCCACCACCCCGTCAATGAGGACTAGGACATCCAAGTCGGAATACGGCTCCGCGTCCCCTCGGGCCCGGGAACCGAACAGAATTATCTGATGCCGCGGCAAGCGTTGCTGGAGAAGGGCTTTGAATTTGTCCAGGACTTGCTTTTCAATGGCCTGCATGGTCTCGCCACCTTCCTGATTTTCCGGTCGCCATGAGTTTACCCAGAAAGCCGCAAGTGCTCCAGCATTTTATCCACCGCGGGGTCCCCCGGCTGGCCGGCCAGCATGATGCGCAGGCCGGAAACAGCCCAGCGATTGGCTTCGGGGCTAAAGCGGGTAATGCGGGAGAGCCAATAAGCTGCTTCCTCCCGGCTGAAGTTGGCCACCCGGCGGGCCAGGAGTTCCACCCGGTTGAGCTCTTTTAAGCGGAGCTGCAGTTTGAAAATAAGACCGAGCTTGGCCCCGGCCTCTTCATCCAAAGGGAGATTGAGGCGCAGGCGCAGGCCTTCCTTGGTGAGGAAGCGTTGCAGTTCCAAAGGGATATCTGCTTGGTCCCGCACCTTGGCCACGATTTGGCGCAGCACCGGGAGAAGGCGACGTTGGGCCTCCCCGGCCAGAAAGCCGATTTCCACGAGGTTTTTTTTGGTGGGAATGGGCAGGTGCAACTGCTTTTTGGCAGCCTGGTTCTCCAGGAGCCACCGGCGCTCTTTGACCACCAGAACGGGTGGAGGGTGATCACGCCACTCGGTGATCCGCAAGATATAGGGGGCCTTCAGCACCAGAGGGGCCAGATGGTCTTGATAGAAGGCCAGCAAGTCAAAATCCGCTTTATTTTTGGCCATGAAGGGTTTCTTGGTGGGTCGCATAATTTTCAATGGCTATTGCTGTCCGATTTTTTGAGGGCCTGGAGGAAGGGGCAGGTTTCCTCCGGCTCAGGAATTTCCAGGGAGGCCAGGGTAGTGTCGCCCAACTTGACCAGTCCGCCCAGGACCTCAAAGAGTTCCTCCAGATTTTTCATATCCTCAGGGGTGAGATTCTCCAGGGAAAGCCTGAGTTTGCCGCCCCCGGGCAACTCCAGATCCGCGATATCCAGGTAATTGAGGGAGGACTTGGCTCCCCGGGCATAAAATGTCCCGATGCGAGCCAGTAATGGCACCAGGCGTTCAGCCCCCTTCCGGCCGGACAGAGTGAAGACGCTGGGCGGCTGGACCAGCCAACCGCGTTTGGCCAAATCGGCCGGAGTGATAATGACCGCCTCCGGGTCAAGGTCCGGCACAAAGGAGCCGCGGCCGAAGGTAAGGTCACCGGGCTTTTCCTGCTGCTCCGGGTCGCCGTGAAAGAGGCCGAACTGGCCTTTGCTGATCTGGCTTTTAATGACTTCCTGAACTATCTGGGGCTCCACCTGGCCGATCTTGCGCTCCACATTTTCCTGGACTTGGTGAATAGAAATGGCTCCGGCCTGCGCCACTTCTTGATAGATAACCGCCTTGACCTTTTCCCGGTCCACGGCTTTGGGGCCCCAGCCCCTCTTGATGGCTCCGGGCAAGGTCACCAAGGACCAGCCCGGCTGGGTGAGATCCAGGTCAAAGGGCAGGTCGCCGGTGTCCCGGCTGAAGAATTTCTCGGGCTTGGTGCTTTCGGCGGTTTCCAGACGGAAAAGACACCAAACTCCCCGGCTCACCCCGGCCCGGATGATCTGATCAAAGAGGGCCGGATTCTCCAGCACCGGCCAGTGGCGCTTTTGGGCGAAATTTTTCCTTAAGGTGGCCAAATCCGAAGTATCACCGGTTTCAAAAAAGAGTTTGGTCAGGGACAAAAGGTTCTCCTGGGTGGTGGCCGCCTCCGTGGTGATCAGCTCTCCTTCCTGGACCAACACCCGGCGGATTTCTTCCACCACGGAAGCACCGGCCTCGCCGCTGCCGGCTTTGATTTCCCTTCTGACGATTTGGCCGGCGGCTGAAGGAAACCAGATGGCATCGTAACATTGGGTTACCGCATTGATGGGTTCCAATTCTTTTTCTTTGAGCTTGCGGTCAAATTCTTGTTCCACCAATTTGGCCCGGCTGATGCCATAGTTTTCCGGCTGGTCTGCCAGCCGGCGCATGGCTAAGATGGTCCGGGACAGGCCTTCCAGGCGGTTTATAATTTCCGCTGCTTGTAGCTCCCTCTCCTCGCTCCAGGTCTCCGTTTCCTCACGCACCGTTTGCGGCAACAAGAGAAACACCATGTTCTGGTTGAACCGGGGACGGTTCGGACCTGCGGTGGTAATAAATTCTTCGGCGTTGATTTGGCCGGCGTCAAGGGCAATGAGAGCCAGCACCGGGCGTTTGTCAGTGTCCGGAATGTGCTCAGGGCGGGAAACATCATGCTCCACCTGGAAGACTCCCTGGGCACTGGTGACGACTTTGCGTGCCGTGGCGGCTAAGAAATTTTCCACCTTTTCCTGGCTAAGGGAGCGCCGGATAGAATTAAGTACGATGTTAACGGAGGGCTCCAGGCTGGCGAAATACCGGCCCTTCTGAAACCGCAAGTAAAGGGCTCCTTCCTCCAAGTCTTCAATCTTCTGCAGGGCCATTTTGACTTGCGGGGGCGTTAACCCGGGAAAGGCCACCGCGAAAACGGCTTCGGGTTCAGTTATGCCAAAGACTTTAGAATCAAGTCCTTCGGTCCGCCCCACCAGACTATGGAGGAAGACGGTCTTCCAGGTGTATTCATAAAGGGGATAGCCCAGGGGGTGGGGATTTTTCTGGTCGGCCATCTGAGAATAACTTCTCCCCAAATCCAGGAGCGCGGAATCCGGCCCGCCCACATCGGCGTTGAGGACAGGAAGCAGGTCAGTGCCACCGGTGCGGCCCAATATTTCATTTAGAATGGCGGAATCTCGTAAGTCCAAATGACAGGTATGGATCATAGGGATGTCAATTTTATTGTTCCACAAGCTCCTGATGGCCAAGGCCAGAACCCTTAAAACGCCCCGGGTCCCCTGGAAAGTCTCCAGGGTCGCCATCTTCTCAGTGAGAAAACGGATAAAAGTAGGATGAAAAGGATAATGGGCTACCATGATGTCCCGAAAATCAGCCTTGGAAGCCAGGCCCGGGAGCTCAGCGGCGTGCATGGCATACATCTTCATGTATGCATCGGCAGTTTCTTCTGCGGTTGAATGATCAATAGCTAAGAAAAGCCTCTTGGCCAAAATCCGGGAAATTTCGAAAGGCTGGACAGGCAAAATAGTGGTGGCATCCCGTGCCACGACGCTTTTCAAGTCCTTTTCGGCTCTTTGGGCCAGATCCCACACCTCTTCTTCTTTAACTTCTTGGCCTTTTACTTCTGAAATCCTTTCTTTTAATCTTTCAGTTTCCAGTGCAAAGGCGTCAGCTTGGCTGGCCAGCGAAAGAACTACCGAGATGCCTGAGTGAGTGCGGGCGTAGCCATGAAGAGCCATAACGAAGGCGGCAAGCATTTTGGCACCGTCAGGCCTGGAAGCCTGCAGCCTGGCAGCATATTGCGCCAGCTCATCAAACATGATGAGGACCTTCTTCCCGCCTAGGACCTTTTCAAAATAATCTCTGCCCGGGGCGGCAAAGGAGGTGGCATCAGTTTCCACCTCTCGGTAGAGTGCTTCGCCGCCGATTTGATAGGCGATCTCCCCCCAAAGGGTGTATGGCAGCAATGCAGCCCCTGCAGGTTTGTGAACGGGTAGCTCATCCCCGGCAATACCCACAACCTTTATCTGACCTGGCTCAGACAGCAGGGAATCAGGGATAATGTTTTTTGTGACGGAGGCCAGCTCTTTCCCTCTGAATGCTAAGTGTGTGAGAGCAATCAGGATGTGGGTTTTCCCTCCCCCAAAAGCCGTTTCTAATCGATGAATGGCTGGAAGGGCATTATCCCCTGATAGACGGCCAAAAACATCAGCAAGAATTAACTTCAGGCTTTCCGTGGGATAAGTAGCGTGCCGAAAGAACTGCTCGGCGTCAGTATAGATGGAATGGATAATGGTTGGCTTACCCCGATAAAAATCGATGACCTGTCCCAGATTTGCCGTGAATATTTCGGGATTAAAAGCCCCGGTAATAATATCCGGCCGAGGCTGGCAGGATTTTAAAATTGACTGCATTTTTCAGTTTCTCCTGAAGTTCTTTGTCCGTATACGAAATTATGCTTTACAATTAGCCCGAAAGTAAGATGGTGTCAATATCACCCGAAAAACCTTATACCTCCCGGTTTCTGAGAAGATGACATAGGCTTAAGACCTTTTATCGGAATCTCCCAGCATCTCTTTGTCCAAGGAGAGAACCCTCGCCAACCATTGCAACCGGGCATTCTCCTCTTTCAGCTGCGTAGCTTCTTCGCCTCGGAAGAAAGCATTTTTTCTGAGATGCCACTCTAAACTGGAATATTTATGACAGCGATTCTGGACTTTTTTTAGGCGGTTATGCAGGGCAAACTTGAGGCGCAGGAGCCTGAGTGAAGACGTAAAGGTTCTGCAGGAGATTATTTTTTCCTAAACCGCTTTAATGGAATGGGAACTGACCCTCCAGGTATCGGCGAGGTGGAGATCAGGGTTCCCAGAGAGCGGCAGGGAACCTTTAAGACCGCGATTTTGCCCCAAGGCCGGCAATTTCCCGGTGGAGCATTGGGTGTCTCTGAGGACCACGAATATCATTGAGCGGCTCCATAAGGAATTCAAGCGCCGAACCAAACCCATGGAGATCGTGGCCTGAGAAGTAACCTGTTACAAACTCTTGGCCTTTATCTCTTTAAAAATGGAATTGTATTGGAGGGCCAACTTCGTGGGCAGGGTACGCCTGAATCTGCCCTTCTTTAAAAAATTCACACAAGAAAGTTGTCACTACCCCCTAAGGAGGTGCCCCCATGGTGCAAGGTGGTGGTTTGCCGCCAGGGCCAGCGGAGGGAGGCCGGAGGCCGCTCGGAGATGGCCCTGGGGTAGCGGACGGAAAGGCGAAGCAGTTTTCCACCTGGAGGAAAGTCGAGAGCGTCCTGCGTCCCTTAGCGGGGAAGACCTGGAGCTTCTCTCCCGAGAGTTGGGCGTCACCATGGCCCAATGCTGTGCGGTGACGACACCTGAGCCCATGACCAACCTGCCGGGTGAACATAGACCTTGCAGGTCCAGCTATCCTCCAGGGTGTCACGAATCCTTTGAAAAAAATTCCTAAAGGGCTCATGGCACTTTGACTCGAATGATGACTTGGGGGACATTATGTGTCCTGGATCAGACTTGATTTGACTTGACACCACCCCTCTTCGCCTGCCAAATACGCCTTCAAGGTGTTAATCTTGCCTTCCATTCCTTAAGCTTGGCTTTGGGCCAACTGATGCATAGCGCCGGCTTGCCTTTCATTACCATTTGCATGCAGGCATCACAATCCGGGGTGCAATGGATAATCTCCCTTTCTCTTCCTTGGCGGACTTTTTGCGGCCATTCCGGGTCGGCCCACAGCACCCGGGCCAAGCCGATCAGATCCGCCTGTCCCTGGGCCAGAACGCTTTCCGCCAGGGAGCCGGTGTCAATGCGGCCGGCGGTGATGACCGGCACCGTCACTGCTTTTTTGACGGCCGCAGCCAGATCCACCATATAGCCCGGCCGTTTCGAGCGTTCCACGACCTCCGGCAGGAAGAAGGACTCATGCGTGCCGCCCATCACCGAAAGATAAGCGACTCCGGCCGCGGCCAAAGCCTGGGCGACAACAACGGATTCCTCCAGTTTCAGGCCGTCGGGGAGCCATTCCTCGGCCAAAAAGCGGTAGCCCACGGGAAAATCACCCACTGCGTCCTTGACCGCGGCCACCACTTCCAGGGGGAACTTCATCCGGTTCTCCAGGGAACCGCCGTAGTCGTCTTCCCGTTTATTGGTTCGGGGCGAAACAAATTGGGACAAAAGGTAACCGGTGCCACCATGCAATTCCACCAGATCAAATCCGGCCTGTTTGACTCGTAAGGCGGCAGCGGCAAATTTCTGGATGATGTCGTTGATTTCAGCTGGGCTCAGAGCTCGGGGGCGTTGACCAAAAGTTTCCACCGCTGAGGGAGCCACAGGGTCGGCCACCCTGGCAAAGCGCCCGGCATGGTTGAGCTGCAAGGCCGCCAGGGCGCCCTCCCCTTTGATGGTCTCCGCCAACCTGGCCAAAGATTCCACATAGTCATCAGCGTCGACCCGCAGCATGGTCTCAGACCCGCGGCCTGCCTGGTAGTCTATACAGGCGTTCTCCACCACCACCAAGGCCACACCGCTCTGGGCCATCAGCCTATAGTGATCCAAAAGTAAGGTGCTCACCGTTCCTCCTGCTCCGGCATAGCCCAGGTACAGGGGCGCCATGGTGATGCGGTTCTTTAACTTCAGGCCGGCAAGGTCGAATTCGGAAAAGAGGAGCGGAAATATGATTTTATTTCCTCCTTATGGTTTCGGCAGTTATGGCTGCGCCGGGAAGGTGGGGAGAATCCCACTGGGGTGATTTACCGGCGTGGTTTGCAGACGCGTCCGGCAGGTCCTCAAAACGGCGCTGGTCCGGACGAGACCGGGGACACGGAAGAAACCCTCCTTGTATAGTTGCTTTATTCTTCTTTATACAGAAGTGAGATGGTTAGTTTCCTTTCCACCCGCTCCGACCTTGCCGATGGGCAAGCGCCTGCTGATATTTTTGCTTTCCTTTATCCGAAACGTTGCTGGAACCGGAAGGCACAGAAGCTGAAAAAAAGCAATCCGAGCACGGTCATACCCACCAGATCTGGCCACAGATGTCCCAAGCCGGCATTCCGGAGCAAAATGCCATAGGCAACAGAGATATAGTATTTTAAGGGAGAAAGAAGAGTTATCAGGCGCATCCAGACCGGCATGGCCTCCGGTGGGGTCCAGGATCCGGATAGAAACAAAATCGGGGTTAAAAGCATCAATAAAAAGAGGATGGTTTGCGGCAGCGTCCGGCAGACGGTGGCAATGAATAGCCCGACCCCGGTGGCGGAAAAGACATAGAGCGCCGTGGCTGCTAGGTATAAAAACAGGTTGCCGCGCCAGGGCAGGCTGAAAACCGGATAGATCACCAGAAAAAGACTAAGGCAGGAAGCCGCCACGACAATGGAGGCCATGGAAATCACCTTGGCCAGCATGATGGACACGGGGGTGGCAGGGGTCACTAGTAATTGCTCGATGGTGCCGGCCTCCTTTTCCCGGACTGCGGCCGCGGCGGGTAGGTAGATGGCCAACATCGTTATGACGCTAAAGAGTTCCATCAGGCTGATGAACCATTCGTACTTTTGATTGGGATTGAAGACGATCCGGGGCTTGAGCTTGACCTGTGGCCGCAAGTGTTCGGCGCCCGGTTTGGATCGTCCCCACCGGTATCCCACCTCTTGGGCAAATTTCTGGACGATCTGGCTGGCATAAGCAAGAGCCAGCAAGGCGGTGTTGGAGAGGGTGCCGTCAGTAATGACCTGCACCTCGGCATGGTTCTTCTCCACCAGATGCCGGGCAAAATTATCGGGGATAACCAGGATCAGGGAGACAATGCCTTTATTCAGCAATCTCTCCATTTC
>JAFDHU010000033.1 GCA_019308625.1 Deltaproteobacteria bacterium | reverse complement strand
ATAGATGGCGAAGTACCAAAGCTGCAAAGGCAGCAGAAGGTTCTTGGGCGTGAATTACATCCGGCAGGCCCCATTCGCTTTTCACTCGCCGGAAAGCCTGCAATGCTCCAAGGAGATAGGTTAGCCAGCACGTCTTCGGGATTTCCAGGTCTGGGAAAAAAAATCGGAAGGTAAGGATGCCATCTTCCCTGGCTGCCCGTACAGCCAGCAAGCCTTTGGTCGGTCTGCCAAACAAGACGGCGACATCGTCATAAAGCCCAGCAGCTTTGACATGTTCTTGGACAAAGGTACCCTGGATTTGATTTTCTTCGTAAGGATACCAGCAGGGCAGGAACAGGACTTTGAGGCGCATAAATGCACTGCACCGAGCAGACTCTGGATGGGCGCGAGCCATTGACCCAGATAAAACCTGATTTGAGAGAGACGCTGGGAGTTTTTCTCCTCCCGGCCTAGCCTTTCCCAAAACTCCAGAAAAAAGACGCCCAGGAGCAGCATCACAAAGGTGGTGCTGCCCATTATCATGCTTATAAAGACCCGCTGGGGCTTTGATTTTTTCTCCGGGGGAGTGGCATAGTCCACCAACCTGATCCGGGCCACTGAGACGTTTTTGGCGGCGTCCAGTCGGGCCAGCTCCACCAGCTTGCACAGGGTGTCGTAAAGGGTGTTCTGGTATTTCACCTCCCGAAACAGCCGGAGGTACTGCAGCCCCAAACCAGGGGCCTTGGAGGTGGGCAGGCACACATCCCCCACACAGGCTTCATCCACCGCCCGTTCGGCTTCCTTCAGCTTTTCTTTCAGGCTGTTCACTTCGGTTTGCAGACGGATTACATCATAATTGAACGGGGTGGCCTGTTTCTTGAGCACCTGGATTTGTACTTCCTTGGCATCAATTTCGGCCCGCAGGGTGGCCACATAGGCAATCATCCGCTGGATTTGGGCGTCCAGTTGGATGATCCCGGATCTCTCGCTGAAGGTGCGCAGCTCATCTTCTGCCTTGGTCAGACTGATCAAGGCCTGGCCGCGCTGCTTTTCCAGGAAAGCCAACTGATTCTCTGCATCCTTGCGGGCCATTTCCTTGAGCAGTTTGTCCAATTCCTCCGCGAAGGCATTGGCCATGGCCGCGGCGCGCTTCGGGTCCTTATCCGTTACTGCAATAGTGATCAAACCGTCGTCCGTAGCCTCTATGACGGCATTTTTGCCAAGTGCCTGTCTGACATCCTCAATATATTTTTTGTCATACAGTTTTCTCAGGTTGAAGCGGTCAATAATCCGGTCAAAAATTGTGTTGCCATTTAAAATGCCGACGTAAATTTCATTGGGATTCTCCAGTCCTAATAACCCGGCGGCCACGCCGCCCAGACCCGCCGTGCCGCCGGGAAGGGCGGTGACCCCCAAACCTTTCAGCAGTTGACCGCTCAAGGTAAGACTTTCTGTGGGAGGAATCAGGCGGGCTGTGGCGGTATATTGCTTGGGGACCAGAAGCAGCAGGTAAAGATAGGTCAACACCGTGATGCCCAGGGAGGCGAACACAATGAGCCGGCTACGCTTGGCCAGCACTAAAAGGTAATCCAAGAGATGGATTTCCTCTCGGGGGCTGCTTTCATTTTTAACATCATTCATGGCATTTTGGCAATGTTCTGTAAAAGGTAAAGGATTTTATAAAAAGCCTTCAGAGCTTTAATTTGTTTGAAAATTTCTTATTAACTACTAACAAAATTTTAGTTTGTAATACATAATTTTCTTCTCTCCCTCAGAAAATTGTCAACCGGGAAGTCAAAAAAAGGACTTTTCAGTCATGACTGGTGCGCATGTCTAAGGCTGCTGGGCAGAGATTGACCACGCCATTTGGCCCTTACTGCATCATTCCGGTCTTGGTTTATCTTTGTTGCAATTTGTCGGTATCGGGGCGGCAAAACTTTGAAGAAATCACCGGCCCGGCCCTACCACAAACCTCCTTTCGGCAGCTTGCAAAGATACGAGCCGAAAACGCCTGTCAAGCCAGAATAGAATAATTAAGGAGCCGCATCAAGGACCTAAAAAGGGCTAGCAAGAGCTAGTCCTCTTTAAAAAATAAAAAAAGCTGGCAACACCCTGATTGCCAACCATCCATGATTTCGAAAATGGCCGCAGCAGGTTCTCGAAATCCCCGCAAGCTGGTGGAGATGAGGGGATTTGAACCCCTGACCTCCTGCATGCGAAGCAGGCGCTCTTCCAACTGAGCTACATCCCCACAATTGCAATTGCCTACTTAATTATGAAGGTTGAATCGGTTCTGTCAAGAGGGATCCTGGGCGGCCGGGCCTTCTTGCCCTTAATAAACCTGCTTCAGACATCATCACATAAAAAACAGCCGGGCGTAAACCACTGCCGGGGCAGCAAAGAGCACGCTGTCCAGGCGGTCCAGCATGCCGCCGTGTCCCGGCAGCAGGTGACTGGCATCTTTCACTTGGGCCTGGCGTTTTAACATGGATTCAAACAGATCACCCAGCACCCCCACCCCTCCCAGTACTAAGGCTAGGGCGGTCAGGCTGCCGATTTTTGCTTCCGGCAGCAGCCAACGTCCGGCAGCAGCCCCCACCACCCCGGCGGCGGCCAGTCCTCCCAGGGTTCCCTCCCAGGTTTTGCCGGGGCTCACGGCAGGATAAAGTTTTCTTCGCCCCAGACTCAGGCCGGTATAAAAAGCCGCGGTGTCGGCGCCGAACACCACGGCCAACATCCAAATCACCCACCACTGGCCCTGGGGCAGAAATCTCAGCCAGACCAAGTGTCCCAGCAGAAGCGGCAGGTAGAGGAGCCCCATGGCATTGACGGCCAAATCGCGGCTTAACTCCGGAATGTGGCCGTAGCTGACCAGATAAAAGAGCATCAGGATGAACAGACACCAGACCAGGATGAACAGGGGACCCGAGGGGTTGCACAGGTACCCGATCCGCTGGACGGTGCAGAAACTGATGATCAGCAAAGACCCTAGCACGATCAGCTTTATCCGGCGGGCCCGCTCGCTCCCCGGCAACAGCATCGCCAGAAATTCCCACTGCCCCAAGCCGTTGGCCAAAAGAACCAGCAGGACAAACAGGGCGCGGCCGCCCTTGACAATCACCAGCACCAGCAAAGGCGCAAGTATCAGGCCGGTGAGCCAGCGCCGCCAATGCACCATTTCACCCCGAGATTGCCATTCTTAAAGACAGGTTGATGCAGTTTGGACCAAAGGCGTTTTAAATGGAAACTTTCCCATCAGTAAAAAACGTTTTGAGATTAAGGACATCTGCCATCAGTCTGCCGCCTTTCCGGCCTTTTGCCAAAACCGGAAAAGCAGGAGGCCGCTGACCACCGCAATCAAGAAAGCCACCACCTGGGTGGCGGGCATATCCCAAATTATAATCGGACCCCGGTAATCCGCCGGATGCCTAAAAAATTCGGTCACGAAGCGGACAATCCCGGCCAACAGGAGATAAGTCAGGGTCAACTGCCCATCAAAGCGCTTTCGGGTTCTCATCCAATACACTACCCCAAAGACCGGCAGCAGCAAAAGGGCCTCATATAGCTGGCTGGGATGCAAGGATTCCCGGAAAGGGCACAGGGTATTGGGGTCGGTGAAGGTGACCGCCCAAGGGAGATTGCTGGGCTTGCCGTAGCAGCACCCGGCCATAAAGCAGCCCACCCGGCCGAGACTCTGACCCACTGGCGTGCCGACTGCCAAGGAATCAAAGGTAAGCCGCCAGGGCAGTCCGTAGCGGCGCATAAAATAAAATCCTACAATTATTCCCAGGACCAGGCCGCCGTGAAAAATCAGCCCCCCTTTCCACAGGACGAACACCTCCAGAGGGTGTTCCACAAAGTAGGACCACTCCATCAACACGTAAAGCAGCCGGGATCCCACCAAAGCCGCGATGATGATGTAGAAGCACAGATCGTAGAAGGTTCCAACAGGCAGCCCCACCCGTTTGGCCTCCCGGCCGGCCAAGATGATGGCGGTGACGAAGCCCAAGGCCAGAAAAAAACCATAGGTATAAATGGTTATCGGCCCGAATTTAAACAGGATGGGATGCATCTTCCTTTTTCCCTTCGGCGAGAACTACGAAAATCAGCACTCCGGCGCCCAGGCAGATCAGGCTGTCGGCCACATTAAAAGCCGGCCAGTGATACCGTCCCAGGTAAAAATCCAAAAAATCAATGACTTCGCCCAGCCGCACCCGATCAATGAGATTGCCCAAGGCGCCGGCCATGATGAGACTAAAACCCAGGGCGGAGGGGCAATCCCGGGGGGGCAGGCGCCACCAGAAATAGGCCACCACCAGCAATACCAAGGTGGTGGTGGACAGAAAAAACAGCCAGGTGAAGGTGGGGGACAGGCCGGCCAGCAACCCGAAGGCGGCCCCCCGGTTGCGGGTGTGCACTAAATTGAAAAACCCCTGAATCATGGGTAGTTGCGCCCCTAAGGGCATAAAGCGCACCACCAGCAACTTGGATAGTTGATCAAGGCTTAGGCCCACGGTCAGGGTCACCAGCAGGATGGCGGTTTTGCGGCTCATGCTGGACTAAATTCCCAGGATGCGGCGGCAGCGGGCGCAAATCTGGGGATGGTCAGGATCCTCGCCCACGCTGGGCAGATGGAACCAGCAGCGGATGCACTTGGCCCCCGGGGCCTTGGCCACCTGAACCAGGAGGCCGGGAATTTCCATGGCCTCCAAGCCCTGCCCCGTGTCTCCGGCCTCCAGTTTTTCCACCTGCAAATCCGGCACCTGGGCCAAGAGCTGCAGTTCCTGCTGCTGAGAGGCCAGCTTCTCCCACAGCTTTTCCTGGGCGGTAGCCAGGACGACCTTTGCCTCCTGGGCGGTGGCGAGGAGCTTGCTCTTGCGAGCTTCCTCCAGGCCCCGGTTGATTTCGTCCCGCACCTGCAGCAAAAAGTCGTACTTGCTCAACAGGGCCTCATCCGGGAACCCTGGCGGCGGATCGGGAAAGTCGCTCAGATGCACACTTTCCGGCTTTGGCCCGGGCAGATGGCCCCAGACTTCCTCCGCGGTGAAGGACAGAATGGGAGCCAGCAGACGCATTAGGTCCCGCAAAATATCATAGAGGGTGCTTTGGGCGCTGCGCCGGGCCGGGTCATCGGGGCGGGAAATATAAAGACGATCCTTCAGGATGTCCAGGTAAATGGCGCTCATTTCCACCGCGCAGAACTGATGCAGGCGGTGAAATGCCAGATGGAATTCATAGTCCAGATAGGCCCGCTTCACCCGAATCATCAACTGGGCCAGCCAGGACAGGGCCACGCGGTCCAGCTCCTCCCGCTGGGCGTAAGGAACAAAATGTCTCTCCGGGTCAAAGTCATAAAGGTTGCCTAGCATGAACCGGGCGGTATTGCGGAACCGCCGGTAGGCGTCGGCCAACTGCTTCAGGATGCCAGGGGACAGGCGCACATCTTCCCGGTAGTCTTCCGCCGTCACCCAGAGGCGCAAAATCTCGGCCCCATATTCGGCCATGACCTCCTGAGGGGCGATGACGTTGCCCAGGGATTTAGACATCTTGCGGCCTTCGCCGTCCACCACGAATCCGTGGGTCAGAACTCCCTTGTACGGCGCCCGGCCCCGGGTGCCCACCGCAGCCAGCAGACTGCTGTGGAACCAGCCCCGGTGCTGGTCCGAGCCCTCCAGGTACAAATCGGCCGGAAAGCCCAGTTCCGGATGGGTTTCCACCACCGCGGCGAAGCTCACCCCGGAGTCAAACCATACATCCAGGATGTCCGTTTCCTTGGCAAGATTACGGCTGCCGCAGCGGGGACAGGCAGTGCCGGGGGGAAGAATCTCTTCCGCCGGACTGAGAAACCAGAAATCCGCGCCCTCCCGGCCGGCCCGCTCCACCACGGCTGTCAGAATCTCTTCGGTGAGCAGGGTCTCGTGACAGTCCTGACAATGAAAGGCTACCAGGGGCACCCCCCAAGCCCGCTGCCGGGAGATGCACCAGTCCGGCCGCTGCTCAATCATCTGGTAGATGCGTTCCCGGCCCCAACGGGGAATCCAGGAGACCTGGTCAATGGCCTCCAGGGCCTTGCGCCGCAGGCCGTTCTTTTCCATGGAAATAAACCACTGCTCCGTGGCCCGGAAGATGATGGGCTGCTTGCAGCGCCAGCAATGAGGATAACTGTGGGTGGCCTCCTCCGCCAGAATGAGCCTGCCTTTGCGGCTGAGGAGTTGGATAATGCCATCGTTGGCCTCCCACACCCCTTTGCCGGCGAACTCCGGGACCTCTGCGGTAAACCGACCTTCGTCATCCACCGGCGAATACGGGGGGAGGCCGTACTTCAAGCCGCTGTCATAGTCCTCCTGGCCATGCCCCGGGGCGATATGCACCAAGCCGGTGCCGGCGCTCAAGGTGACGTAATCGGCCAGGATTACTGGAGAGTCCCGGTCCAGCCAAGGATGGCGGCACACCACCCCCTCCAGGAACCGCCCCTCCCACTGGCGCAGCACCTCCCCCTTAAGGCCCCAGTGCTGCAGGAGCCCCTCGGCCAGTTCGGCGGCCACCACCAGCACTTCCCGGCCCACCCGCACCGCGGCATACTCCAGGTGAGGATGCACAGCGATGGCCAAGTTGGCTGGCAGGGTCCAGGGAGTGGTAGTCCAGATCACCAGAAAATGAGGGCCGTTGCCCGGATCCAGGCCGGCCACGCCTTTGGGGTCGGTCAGGGGAAACTTCACATAAATGGACGGGGTTTCATGCTCCTCATATTCCACCTCGGCCTCGGCCAAGGCGGTGTGGCAGGTGGCGCACCAGTGGATGGGCTTTTTGCTGCGGTAGATGGAACCGTTCAGGAAAAACTTGCCGTATTCCCGGATGATGGTGGCCACATAGGCCGGAGCCATGGTCAGGTAGGGGTGCTGCCAGTCTCCCAGGACGCCCAAGCGCTGAAATTCCTCCCGCTGGATGCCGATGAATTTCTGGGCATAGGCCCGGCAGCGCTGGCGCACCTCAGTCTGGGGCAGGCTTACCCCCTCAGCCTTGAGTTCCTTGTCCACCTGATGCTCAATGGGCAAGCCGTGGCAGTCCCAGCCGGGTATATAAGGACAGTCAAAGCCCATCATCTGCCGGGACTTGACGATAATATCCTTGAGAATCTTGTTGAGTGCATGCCCCAGGTGGATATGGCCGTTGGCGTAAGGCGGTCCATCGTGCAGGATGAAGCGCGGTCTGCCCCGAGTCTTTTCCCGGATGCGGCCATACAGGTCCAGGTCGCTCCACCGCCTGAGAATCTCGGGTTCCCGGCGGGGCAGGTCCGCCTTCATGGGAAATTCGGTGCGGGGCAGGTTGAGCGTCTTTTTGTAGTCCATTCACACCCTCCCTGGGTGGCTCAACGGTTTAACATACCCTATCTGGGCAAAAAATCAATAAACGAGCCAACTTTCTGCCCGCCATCAGACCTTCCCGGGCCCCCGCCGCTCGGCCCTTGCGGTTGACCCGGCTGGCCCTTTTTGCATATGATTAAGCATGCAGGTGGCCCTCAAGGCGTTTCTCCTTTCCGCCCTAGTCTTTCCCGGCTTGGGTCAGCTTTACAAACAGGACCGGCGGAAAGGGATTGTGCTCATCTTATTGACCAACCTTCTCTTGGGCGTGGTCTTGCTTTCGGGAATGATTCATTTTTCCCAGGAATATATGGCCTACTTTTATCCCGAACCCTTAACCTGGGACCTGCTCCGACCCCTGTTGCTGGGGGTCTTCTCCCGGCCCTTGTTCTGGCTGCCCTTTATGGCTCTGGTGGCACTCTGGGCCTTTGCGGCGGTAGACGCCGCCCTCAAAATACCACCGTCTCAGGAGGATTCGTGAACCCTGTCGACCTTTTTTGGTTTTTCCTGATCGTCATCGCGCTCCAGCCCATCATCAAACAAAAGTCCCTGGAGTTCGCCCGACGGCGCCTCATCGCCAAACTGGAGCAGCAGCGCTCCTCCCGGGTCATCCTCCTGGTGCACCGTCAGGAAACCATGGGCTTCTTGGGCTTTCCCATCCTCCGCTTCATTGACGTCAACGATTCCGAAGAGGTTATCCGGGCCATTCACCTAACTGATCCGGAGATGCCCCTGGATATCATCCTGCATACTCCCGGCGGTCTGGTGCTGGCCTCCCTGCAAATCGCCCGGGCCCTGAGTCGCCACCCGGGCAAGGTCACAGTCTTTGTGCCGCACTATGCCATGAGCGGCGGCACGCTCATTGCCTTGGCGGCGGATGAAATCGTCATGTGCGAGCATGCGGTGCTGGGGCCGGTGGACCCCCAGATCGGCCAGCTTCCTGCGGCCTCGGTGCTACGGGCAGTGGCCAAAAAGCCACTGGAGGCCCTGGAAGACAAAACCCTGATCCTGGCGGACCAAGCGGAGATGGCCATTGTGGAGGTGCGCAACAGCATCAGGGAACTGGTGAGCCCCAAATTTCCTCCAGAGAAGGCCGAGGAAGTGGCCGCGTTCCTGGCCGAGGGCAACTGGACCCACGACTTCCCTATTACCTTTGATGTGGCCAAGTCCCTGGGCCTGCCGGTGTCCAGCGACATGCCCAAAGAGGTGTTGGCGCTGATGAGCTATTTTCCGCAGCCGGTGCGCACCACCCCGGCGGTGGAATATTTGCCCATCCCCCGCCGGGCCAAGCCTTCTTGAACTGAACAGGCAATCGGTGTAAAAATGATTAACCGCACCCCAAGGCTGCCCTCCGGGCAGGAGCCGTGGGTGGCCATTCTTTCAACTGCACCGAGGCGAAATCAAAAAGGAAGGTCAAAGAGGAAAAATGAGGCAGTATATTCTGGATGAAATCAGCCGCAAGGATATCCCTCGCATCCGGGAGTATTTAAGTGAGCACGCCCAAGCCTCTGGTCTGGCCGACATCTGGTGGGTCAACTTCAGCGACGACCTGCTCAGCCCCGACCAGTTTGAACATCGGGACTGCGCGCCGTTCCGCTTTGCCGTAGAGGTAGGGGACGACTTCGTGCGCTTTGAATTTCTGGTGCGCAGCCAGAAGACCTTGCGCTGCTCTTGCATTGATTACGCCACCAGGCAGCAGCGCGACTTCATCCTGGCCTTCGCCGACCGGCTGGTGGAAGAACTCCAACTTAAGACCTGAAACCCCGCTAATACGGCGAGAGCAAATACTTCTGTTCCCCTTTGGGCACATACCACTTATAAAAATTGTAATTTATGCCCGCGGGGGCCGGCTTGATGCCCCGGAAGCGCTTGTGCACGGCGGGCAGGGCGTCGGGCACAAACAGGAAGGTGTAGGGCTGGTCCTCGGCCAGGATTTCCTGGAAGCGGAAATAGGCCCGTTTTCTTTTCTCCCGGTCAAAGGTGTGGCGGCCCTCCTCCAGGAGCCGGTCCACCTCCGGGTTTTTGTAATGGATGAAGTTGAGCTCCCCCTCTCTGGTCTTGGAAGAGTGCCAGATATCGTAGAGATCCGGGTCCTGTCCGGTGGTCCATCCCAGGATGACCGCCTCAAACCGCCCCTTGTTGATGAATTCCTTGATAAACGCGGCCCACTCCAGCGGGCGGATATTCACGATAATACCTATGTCTCTCAGGCGCCGCTGAATGATTTCCGCGGTGCGGGCCCGGATCTCGTTCCCCTGGTTGGTGAGGATAGTAAATTCAAAGGGCCGGTCGTCCTTCTCCAGAATGCCCTGGGCATTGGGCTTCCAACCCGCCTCGGCCAGCAAGGCCCGGGCCTTGTCGGGATTATAGGGAAACCGGGGCACATCCGGGTTGTAGAACCAGGTGCCGGGTTTATAGGGCCCGGTGGCCACCTGCCCCAGCCCCATAAGGACCCCCTCCACAATCTCCCGCTTGTTAATGGCGTAGGTTAAGGCCCGGCGCACCCGTTTATCGGCAAAGCGCTCATCCTCCAGGTTGTAGCCCAGGTAGGTGTAGGAAAAGGAGGGATAGCGGTATTTGTTGTAGAGCCGCTGAAACTTGGGGTACGCGGTCTGGCGCAGGTACTGCAGGGGGTTCAGGTTCATGCGATCCAGGTTGCCGGCCTTGAGCTCCATGAACATGGTGGCCTGATCGGGAATCACCCGGTAGATGTAGCCGTTGAGATATGGCCGTCCCTCAAAGTAATCGGGATTGTAGGTCAGGACGATGCGGGTGCCGGTGAGCCACTCCTTGAATTTGAAGGGGCCGGTGCCGATGGGGTGGCGTCCCAGGGGCGATCGGGTGATGTCTTTGCCCTCCAGCAGGTGCCGGGGCAGCATGGCCAGGGTCCAGCTTCCCAGGGCCGGGGCGAAGGGCTGAGCATAAGTGACCCGGAAAGTGTAGTCGTCCAGCACTTCCGCCTTTTTCACCTGGAGGTAGTCCTCAGAGTAAGCTGTGGGGGTTTTGGGGTCCACCATCACCTGGTAGGTGAACAGGCAGTCGTAGGCGGTGAAGGGATGGCCGTCGTGCCACCTCACGCCCTTTCTCAGCTTGAAGGTGATGGTCAGGCCGTCCGGCGAAATCTCCCAGCTTTCGGCCAGGTCGCCCACCAGATTAAGGTTGCCGTCGTACTTCACCAGGCCGTTGTAAATCAGGCTGGCCACTCCGTGGGAGGCGGCATCGCTGGCCAGGGGCGGCAGCAGGGTGCTGGCATCCCCGATGCTGGCGTCAATGAACAAATCCCCATACGCCGGTCCGGTGTCCGGCCCGCCGTAGACCTTCTCCGCCTCCGGCGATTTGCAGCCCAGCAGGGCCAAACACAGCCAAGCCAGCAGGAGAGCCAGCCACGAGATTCTGGTGGTCGGGGTCATCAGCATCGGCGTTTTAAGGTGAGTTTTTTTGAGGGGAGGGCCGGGGGATTGCCAATCCCCCGGCCCTCCCCTCAAACTCCCCTCCCAACCCCCTTTACGGAGTTGTGGAGAGGCTGCAGTTTCATTTTATCTTGCCCGAAGGCGGCTTTTTGTTTAAATATATATTCGTCGGGACGTGGCTCAGCCTGGTAGAGCACAGCGTTCGGGACGCTGGGGTCGCTGGTTCAAATCCAGTCGTCCCGACCATGTCCAACTCCTGCCATTAACGCATTTGCAAAGTGGGGCTGACCGGAGCGTTGCTCCGGTCAGCCCCGGTCGTTTTGCGGGTTGGGAGGGGGTGTGGGGGAGGGCAGGGGCTTGGAAGCCCTTGGCCCTCCCCCGCATCTTTACTTCCCCTCCAACTGCGCCCGGATTTTCAGGCGCAGGGCGTTTAAGCGGATGAAGCCGGTGGCATCAGTCTGGCGGTAGGCCCCGCCGGCTTCAAAGGTGGCCAGATCCGGGCGGTATAGGGAGTTGGGGGATTTGCGCCCTGCCACCGTAACGCTGCCTTTGTATAATTTCAGCCGGGCCGTACCGGTCACCGGCTTCTGGGTCTCGTCAATCAGGCTTTGCAGGGCGTAGCGCTCCGGGGCGAACCAGTAGCCGTAGTACACCAGTTCGGCGTAGCGGGGGATAAGGCTGTCCCGCAGGTGCATGACTTCCCGGTCCAGGGTGAGGGATTCCACCGCCAGATGGGCGGCCCTGAGGATAGTGCCGCCGGGCGTCTCGTACACCCCCCGGGATTTCAGGCCCACGTAGCGGTTCTCCACCAGGTCCACCCGGCCGATGCCGTGTTCGCCCCCCAGCTCATTGAGGCGGGCCAGGAGACGGGCCGGGGAGAGCCGCTGGCCGTCCACCGCCACCGGGTCGCCGGCCTCAAAGTCAATTTCCACATAGCGGGGCTCATCGGGCGTGGCTTCCGGGGCCCGGGTCAGCA
>JAFDHU010000032.1 GCA_019308625.1 Deltaproteobacteria bacterium | reverse complement strand
CATTTCATCATCATCGGCAGCGACACCGAGGACCTGGCCAGCGACCTGACCGGCTACCTTTATCTGGAGCTGCTCTACAACGAGCGCCTGCACCAGGATTTCGGGGAACTGGTCCGACCCAACAAGGCGGTGAACGACTTCGTTACCCGGAATGATGTGCGGGTGAAGGCCAGAGGCCGGGGCCAGCGGCTCAGGGGCCTCAAGCACAAGCAATGGCGGCCGGACCTGGTGATTCTGGACGACCTGGAAAACGACGTAAACGTGCGCAATCCGGAGATTGTCCAGCAGATTCTGGACTGGGTGCAGTCCGCGGTGTATCCGGCCATTGAGGCGCAGGGGACGCTCATGATTATCGGCACCATCCTGCGGCAACGGAGCGCCCTGCACCGGATGCTCACCAGCCAGGAGGAGCCCTACTGCCATTTTCAGCGACGCCTTTACCGGGCCCTGAACGAGGATGGTTCCTCCCTGTGGGAGGCGCGTCATCCCGCGGCCAAGCTGAAGTTGCAGAAGCAGCTTATGGGTTCGGTGGCCTTCAACCGGGAAAAGATGAACGAACCGGCCCCGGAGAGCGGGCTGTTTCAGGAGAGCTGGATTCACTATTACCACCCTGACAGCCTCAAGGGCAAGGATCTGGCGGTGGTGGGCTTTTTTGACCCCTCCCTGGAGAGCGGTGGCAGCGCGGATTACAAGGCCGTAGTGACGGTGGGGTGGGCTCCCCAGGAGATGGTGTTCTATGTGCTGGATGCCTTCATCCAGAAAACCACTCTGGAGCAGGCCCTACGGGTCATTTTCAACCGCCACCGGGAGCGGCCCTACCTGATTTTCGGGGTGGAAGACAACCTGTTCCAGCGTCTCTTGCTCAAGGAATTTGACCATCTGGGCCGGGAGCTGGGACTGCTGCTGCCGGTCAAGGGGGTGACCCAACGACTGGCCAAGGAGACCCGGGTGGCCAGCCTGGCACCGCTCCTGGAGCGGGGCAAAATTCGGTTCATCCGGGGGCACTCGGACCAGGAGTTGCTGGTGGAGCAACTGCTGTATTTCCCCTCCCGCACCATTCACGACGACGGGCCGGATGCCCTGGAAGGGGCGATACGGCTGGCACAGACGTACGTGCCGGAAACCAGGGAGCTTAATTACCTCCCGGTTCAGCCCCGGCGGTTTGTGGGGCGGGGGGCTTTTTAGGGCGGCGAGCCTTAAGGCGAGGAGCCGCCGGGACGCGAGGATTCCATGGGTTTACAGGATTATTTCGGAAGGTTGTTCAAGCCGACAGCCAAGCCAGAGGAAAGGGAGCTGGCGGCGGTGAGCGTGGCGGCCCGGTGGAGCACCTATCCCAGCGCCGGGCTGACGCCGGGCCGGCTGGCCAGCATTTTCCAGGAGGCGGACCAGGGTATTGTGCAGCGCCAGATGGAACTGTTTGAGGAGATGGAGGAGAAGGACGCCCACCTGGCGTCGCTGCTGCAGACCCGCAAGCTGGCGGTGCTCAATTTGGACTATGAGGTGCTACCCTACGCCAAGACGCCGGAGGACGAACGCATCGCCGAGAGGGTGGGGGAGCTGGTGTACCGCATCCCCGATTTGGAGGGGGCCTTCCTGGACCTGTTGGACGCCATCGGCAAGGGCTTTGCCCTGGTGGAAATCATGTGGGCGATGGAGGGCGGCTTGGCCCGGGTCAGCGAGCTCAGGTGGATTCCCCAAAAGAAAGTGACCTTTGTGGAGGACCTGAAACCCCGGCTGCTGACGGCGGAAAAGCCCTGGGAGGGGGAGGAGTTTCCCCCCTGGAAGGTAATCTATCATCGCTACAAGGCCCGGAGTGGCTATGACACCCGGGCCGGGGTGCTCCGGGTGGTGGGCTACATGTACCTCCTCAAAAATTATGCCCTGAAGGACTGGGCGGCCTTCAACGAAGTGTTCGGCATGCCGCTTAGGCTGGGGAAGTACGACCCCATGGCCTCGCCGGCGGACCGGGAGGCCCTCATCCAGGCCATTCGCAGCCTGGGTTCCGACGCCGCCGGGGTGATCAGCAAGAACACAGAGATTGAATTTGTGGAGGCCACCTCCCGGCTCACGGGCACCAATCCCTATCAGGTGATGGCAGAATTCTGCAACCGGGAGATGTCCAAGGCCATTTTGGGGCAGACCCTGACTACGGATACCGCGGGGGCCACCGGAACCTATGCCGCGGCCCAGGTACATGCGCAGGTGCGCCGGGACCTGGTGGAGGCTGACGCCCAGGCCCTGGCCCAGACCTTGCGGGAGCAGCTTTTGCGGCCGCTGACCGGCTTCAACTTCGGCTGGGACAAGCCGGCTCCCTGGTTCCGGTTCCGGTTTGAGGAAGAAGAGGACCTGAAAACGCTGTCCGAGGTGTACCGTAACCTGGCGGACCTGGGGGTGCCCCTGAGTCTGGAGCATGTGGCCGAGCGCTTTGGCTTGCCTTTGCCTCAAGAAGGCGAGCAGCTCATATCCCAGGAAACAAGGAGGAGGACGGTTTGAACCGGAAGGCATGCAGAAAGGAGAAGGGGGCCGAGACCCGGCGCCGGCCCGGCGCCGGCTGGGTGGCGGCCCTGGGGTTGACGGTGCTGGTTACCGGATGCTGCGCGCATCCGGGGATCTTCCAGAAGGTGGAGAAATCCCTCCAGACTGTGCAGAGCTATTACGAGCCGCTTTTGTCCGAGGACCTGATGAACGAAAGGGTCAGACGGGCCGTGGTGGCCGCGGATACCACGCTGCTTCTGGCGGCAGAGCTGCAAAAGCAGTGGTGTCCGGCGGAGGCAGCGGTGGAGCAGTTGGAACTGCAGGCAGAAGTGGCCCGGAAGCTGGCTCAGGAGGCGGGAGTCCAGGCCGCGGCAGGACAGCCGCTGGAGTCTAAAAAGCCGGTGGTCCCCTGAAAAACCTAGTCAGGCGGGAAGCAGCCATGGAAAGAAAAGTGCAATTGGTGCTGGAAGCGGCAGAGCTGCCGGAGTGGGTGCGTCTTCTCCCCCTGGGACAGGTGGAGCTGGTGGACGGCCGGCCACCCTTTGAAGTGGACCGGGACTCCCTGCAGACCATGGTGGAGGCCTTTCGCTCCCGGGGGGTGGATGTGGTGGTGGACTATGAACACCAGTCTTTAAACGGCGGGAGAGCTCCGGCCGCGGGCTGGATCAAGGAACTGGAGGCCCGGGAGGACGGGCTGTGGGCCCGGGTGGAATGGACCTCTCAGGCCCAGGAGTATCTGCGCCAGAAGGAGTACCGCTATTTTTCCCCAGTGCTCAAGCTGGACCCGGAAACCCGCAGGCCGGTGGCTCTGATGCATGTGGCCCTGACCAATGTCCCGGCCATGAAAGGGGTGAAGCCGCTGGTGGCCAAATACGGCGGGGAGGGGGGCAGGGCCGCGGGCGAAAGCGGCTCCGTTGAGTGTCAGGCGCTGGAAGAGCTCAAACTCAGGCTGGGGCTGGGCTCCGAGGTCTCCGCAGAATTTGTGTGGGGACAACTGCGGAATCTCTTCGGGGAAGTAGCCCAAGTCCTAGGTCTGGCGGAAGGAGCCACCGCCTCCCAGATCAAAGGCGCGCTGACCGGCATAAAGGCCAAGGCGGAGCAGGCCCAAGTGCTGGAAGCCGAGCTGGAGGCTCTCAAGGCCCGCCTGGCGGAGGAGCGGGCCGCCCGCACAGTGGAGGAAGCCCTGAAGATGGGCAAAATCAGCCCGGCGCAAAAAGACTGGGCCCTGGAGTATTGCCGCAGGGACCCTGCAGGGTTTCAGGCCTTTGCGGACCAGGCGCCCAAGGTGGTGCCGGTGGGAGAAACCCTGTGTCTGGCCCAAGACGAGCCGGAGGAGACCGGCCGGCTCAGTCCCGAGGAGCGGGCGGTGTGCCGGGTCGTGAATATCTCTCCGGCGGATTATCTGCGGGCCAAAAACCAAATCAATCAGGTCAAATGACGGTGGAGGAGGAAAGATATGGCAGCTTTAACCCAGGACAGGGCCACAGCTTATCGGGAAGGGATTGAGCTGGAGTTTCCCGTGGCGGCGGCCACCAAAATTTATGCCGGCAGCCTGGTATGCGCCAATACCCAGGGGTACGCGGTTCCGGCAGCGGATGAGGCAGGCCTGAAGTTTTTGGGGGTGGCGCTGGAGCAGGTGGACAACACCGGCGGGGCCGACGGCGCCAAGGTGGTGCGGCTCAGACGGACCGGGGTGTTTGAGTTCAACGCAGACAGCATCACCCAGGCCATGGTGGGGGATCCCATGTACATCAAGGACGACAACACCTTTGATGACGCGGCCGGAACCACCAACAGCATCAAGGCCGGGGTACTGGTGAAGTACGTGACCGACACCAAAGGCTGGATTGATATCAGCAGGTAAAGGAGGAGACGTCAGATGGTCATCAATGCCGAATCCTTGGCGCAGGTCTATACGGCCTTCACCGCGGTGTTCAACAACGCCTTCCAGGAAACGGAGACCTGGTACGAGCGGGTGGCCATGACGGTGCCGGCCAACACTCGCACCATGGACTACAAATTTCTGCTGGACTTTCCCATGGTGCGGGAGTGGATCGGGGACCGACAGGTGAACTCCCTGGAGCCCAAGGCCTACCAGATCGAGACCAAGGACTGGGAGGCCACCATTGAAATTGAGCGCAATGACATTGAAGACGACCAACTGGGGCTCTACAACCCCATCGTGGCAGCCATGGCCCAGGAGGCCAAGAAGCACCCGGAGAAACTGATTGCCCAACTGCTCAAGGAGGGTGCCGCCACGGTGTGCTATGACGGCAAGAACTTTTTTGACACAGCCCATCCCGTAGGATCCGGCACGGTGTCCAACTATGATCCGGGCATAGAGACGGCCTGGTATTTGCTGGACACTTCCCGGGCCATCAGGCCGTTTATCTTTCAACTGCGTCGAGGGGTGCAACTGGTGCGGATGGACCGGCCGGATGACGAACATGTGTTTATGCGCAAGAAGTTCCGGTACGGGGTGGACTACCGCGGGGCCGCTGGCTATGGCCTGTGGCAGTTGGCCTACTGTTCCACCCAGGACCTGAACGCCACCAATTATGCCGCAGCCCGGACGGCCATGATGTCCCTGACCAATGCCGAAGGCGCGCCGCTGGGGGTGCGGCCCAATCTGCTGGTGGTGCCGCCCATTCTGGAATCCAAGGCCCGGGAGATCCTGAACGCCCAGTTCATCATCGGTGATCCCTCGGCGGGCGGCTCCAAGTCCAATATCTGGCAGGGCACCGCGGATTTGCTGGTGGTGCCGGAGCTGGCCTGATAAAGACGGCCGGGGGTGAGCAGCCGCACGCCCCCAGCCAGGAGCGGGAGGTAACATGGGTTGGTTCGGCGGTTATGTCCTGCAGACCAACGACAGCGTGCCGGGAAACTATGAGGTGGTTACGGTGGGGGATACGCCCACGTATTTCTCCCGGGGCAAGGTCAATCCCTCCTCCGGCCCCTATGCCGGCATGACGGCCCAGGCAGTGCTGATTTCCCTGGAGGGGGGGACCATCCGGTTCCGGCTGGACACGCCGGTGAACGGGCCCCCCACCTCCACGGTGGGCCATATCCTGACAGACGGCGATGCGCTGCTGATCCTGGGCCTGCAGGCCATTTCACAGTTCCGGGCCATCCGCCTGGAGGCCACGGAGACCAAGCTGCAGGTGACCTACTTCTACTGATGAGGCACTGATGACGGGCCAAGCCGGGAGGGGAAAGGATGAAAATGAGGCTGGAGGGAAAAAAGACCTACATCACCGCGGCGCTCATGGCCCTGATGACCTTCGCCCGGGGCATGGGATGGCTGGATCCCCAGCAATATGAACTCCTCCTGGGACTTTTGGGATCGCTGGGGCTGGCGGCCCTGCGAGCCGGGGTGTCCAAATCCTGAAAGCCCCATGAACTACCAGGACCTGGCGGAACACACCGGGACGCTGGTGGCGCTGCTCAGTATATTTGCCGGGATCAGCGGCTTTCTGATGTGGCGCATGTTCTCCCGGGTGGAAAAGAAGCTGGATGAAATGCTGCGGATGTGCTGCGAATGCCAGCGGCAACTGGCCGAGCGCTACGTGCACAAGGAGGAGTTCCACAGGGAGAAGGACGCCCTGTGGGGCGCAGTGAACAGCCACAGCCATAGCCCGGACGGCCGGGTGGTGCGGTAGGTAGGCGGGTCAGCCAAGCCGGGCCTACCTGTGAGGTAAGCAGCCATGGCGTATTGTTCCCCAAGCGACCTGTTGAACATGATCTCCCCGGAGGAGCTGACAGAGTTGACGGCGGACTCCGGTGATATGCCGAATGAGCTGGTGGTGGAGGAGGCCATCGCCCGGGCGGATGCCGAGATTGATACCTATCTCGGCGGCCGCTACAGCGTACCGGTGACGCCGGTGCCGCCCCGCCTCAAGGCCCTGTCGGTGGATATGGCCATCTACCATCTCTACTCCCGCCGCAGCGTGATCCCGGCGGTGCGGCGGGAAAAATACGAAGCGGCCCGGGCTTTTCTGGAGGCGGTAGCCGCTGGCCGGCTGGGTCTGGAGGGGGCAGGCGGCGGCACCGGAGAGGTGGGGGAGCTTAAGAGCGAGACCCGGGTGTTTTCCCGAACCACCCTCAAAGATTGGTAACGGGGCGGCAAGACCATGAGTGAGTATTCCCGGAGGACGGTGGAGGACGCGGTGCTGGCAGCCCTGCAGGCCCGGCTGGGCGATGCCGTCAAGACCCTGAAAACTTGTCAGGGCCACTGGCGGGAGGACCTGCGGCGGGCGGGCTGGCGGCTGCCGGCGGTGCTGGTGGAGTTAGCCGAAGGCCGGGCGGAGCCGGTGGGGCTGTCCTCGTATGACCTGATTCTGGAACTGAACGTGGTGGTGGTTGGCCGCGCCCTCAGGGGGGAGGCCGCCGCCCGGCGGGAGGAAGGCGGCGTCTACGACCTGCTGGCGAGCGTGCGCCAGGCCCTGTGGCACCAGGACCTGGGGCTGGCCGTACAGCCCCTGGCCCTAGTCCGGGAGGAATCCTTACCGGCCCCCAGGGAATATGCCGTCTATGAAGTCCGTTTCCGCACCGCCTGGGTGCAGGATTTTTGATATGGTTTTGGTTTCCAATTTTCAATTTTGGGTTGAGTCCAGGGGAGATCGGCACTTTTCCTGGAGTGAACCAGAAACCGGCCTTTGAAGGAGCAGAGTCAGATGACCAGGTCCATCCGGAATTTTTTGGCCAGTCACAATCTCCTGGCGGTGTCGGCGAATTTTCAGGAGACGGCCTTGAATGTGGAGCAAGCCCTGGATACCGCCATGCTCGTGGACCTGAACACCGTGCTCAGCTATCGGGCTCTGAAGGCGGCCAACCGGGACGAGCTGACCGGCAAGGAGGAAGCCGACCGGCTGTATGCTCTGGGCGGGGCGGTCTCCGGCACCTTGTCTTTTCCCCGGGCCCAGCCCCAGCATTTCGCCTTCTTGCTGGCCTACGCTCTGGGGGAGGTGGAAACCAGCGCCCTGGGAGGGAGCAGCTTCCGCCATACCATCCGGCCCCGGTCCGGGGAGGTGGACACGGCCCGGTCCAATCCGTCGTTCACCGCGGCCATGCGCCTCGGCAAGCAGGTGATGAAGCGCCGCTTTGCTTCTTGTTTTGTGGACCAGGTGCGGGTGGAGCTGGCCCGGGACGGCTGGGCCAAAATCCACGGAGCCATCAAGGGCACGGGCAAAATCAGCGACAACACCGAGATGGAGGAGATAGCCGCGGCCTTTAATGCCGGCAGCCTGACCCTGACGGCCAACGGGGTGGCGGGGGCCGATGCCGCGGAAAGACTGAGCAACGTGCAGGCAGTGCAGGTACTCAATCCCGCCACCCAGGCCTGGGAGGAAGTGAATTACCTGGAGGTGTCGAACACCGTGCCAGCGGTCATCACCATCACCCCGCCCGGGGAGACCGGAGAGACCACCACCTATCGGGTGTATTACCTGCCCGTGGAAAGTGACTGGATGTCCTTTCCCGCCCGAGTGGAGGAGCCGCCCCTCAAGGTGAGCCAGTTCACCGTGAACCTGGGGGGGCGCTGGAACGGCAGCGAGTTCCTGGGAGGCTACACCCTGGGGGCGGAGCTGCGCAAGCTGGTGTGGAACTTCCGCAACCACCTGAGCCTGGAACGCACCCCGGGAGCGGGGGGGGATTACGCCAACCGGGCCTTTCGCGCCGGTCGGGAGCAGAAGCTGGAGCTGGACCGGGACTTCCGGGACTTCCTGCTGGCCCGCCACCTGAAGGAAAATGAGTATCTGGCCCTGTATGTCAAAGCGGTGGGGCCGGAAATGGAGCCCGGTCTGCATTACCAAGTGGAGCTGGTATTCCCCAAGGTGGCGGTGCTGGCCGCCCCGGTGCGGGTGGCCCAGCGGCGGGTAGCGGAGGAAGTGCAGTTGGCGATCCTGGAGGACGATACCTACGGCTCGGTGGTAGCCTACGTCCAGAATCAGGTGAGCAGCTACGCGGCGTAATCCCGCGGCAGGCGGCCGCAGCTTGACGCCCTATCCGGTCTGGTTCAGAGCAAACCAACACAAGCGGCATAACGGGCAGTTGAAATGGCCAGGATACTAGGGGAAGAGCGGCACGCATTGGCGGTTCAAGATCCGGTGTCCGGGTCGGTGATTACTCTGTATTACCGGCGGCCCACTTCCGAGGAGCGGGTGGCCTACCAGCTTTCGGCCTATCAGATTGACGGGGGCGAACGCCGTTTCCGCCTGGGGGAGACCCGCCTGAAATTCGGGCGGGAAATCCTGTTGGGTTTTGAACCCGGGGACTTCCTTATCCGGGAAGACGGTGAGCTGGTTCCCCTGGACCCGGAGCGGCATCCTGACTGGCAGGACCAGATTATCCGGTACGCCCCGGATCTGGTGTCTTATCTGGCCCAGCAGGTGTTTGAAGGCCTGCGGGTGGTGGGCCGGGGGGAAGCGGAGTGGGACTGAGGGGCCTGCTGCAGGATTGGCCCCTGGTGGAGGAACTCTCCGACTTGGCCCGGGGAAGG
>JAFDHU010000360.1:517-2166 GCA_019308625.1 Deltaproteobacteria bacterium | reverse complement strand
AAGGTTTCTTTTCTGCCCCCGTACCATTATTGTAGGACCAACAAGGTAATTCCCTTGTCACCCCTGAGCCGCAGGCCAAAGGCGCAGATTCTCCGGCCTCCGGGGGGCCTGAAAAAGACAAGAAACCAGTAAACCTTAGCTTATCGTAATAATTTTCATGAAAATTTAAGGATTCCCGTTATGTTTTTGCTGCGATGGCTCATACTGGCACTTTTGATACTGCCCTGGATACCCGGCAGCAGCTTATCCTCCTACCAGTGGGCAGAAAGAATCGATTTGTACCAATATAAAGACAGTAACGTCCAGCAGCCGATAATCATCACCGACAAGGCTGGCCTGACCTTGACTTTGGAACCTGAAATGTGTCCGGGTCAGGAATACTGGTGCAGCTGTTCCCTAACCGTGACCTATCAGGGAGCCAAGATTAAAGAAATTAAAAATACCGGGTGGTTCATGGCCTTGTCCCGTTATGAATGCGCACCGGTAACCTATTGGATACTGGAAGAATATACCGGAGGGGCGCATTGCTGCCTTAACTGGTATGTTTTCTGCCGTGCGGGGTCGGGGAAGCCGGTGAAATTTCTGGGAGTCATCCCCCTGGAGCACGGCCTCCCCCCAAACGGCGAGCTGGTTTCCTGTCTGGACGGAAAAATCTGGTTGCGTTCCTTTGACTGGCGGTTTGCCTATTTCCACACCAGCTTCGCCCAGTCCTTTCCCTTCCTTCGCCACCAAGTGATTACACCGGAGGGGATTACTCTCCACAATGAAGAATTCCGGCAGGAGTATCTTGACCAGGTAAGCGACTTGAACCGCCAGATCAAGGAGGAGCTCTCCAGGCGCCGGGTCAAGCCTCAGAGCATCATCTCCGGAGATGGTGTTCCGGGTGATTTGACCGACGACCTGGCTGTGCTCCTGGTGGAGCGCACGGTTAACTATCTCGTCGCCCGGGAAGCTAAAAAGGCCTGGGAAAGCCTGGAGGCGGATGTCAAAAAATATTATCGCTCCCTTCAGGGCCTCAATTTTCTGAAGACGGAGATCAACCGCGTGATGGAAAGCAGCCCTTATTAAAAGCCCGCTTCCTGTCAGGGAAATTTCCCCATGCGTCAATCCTCCGTTCCGCGGGTTCTGCTCCTCCTCACCGGCCTCAATCTGCTGGACTATTTTGACCGCTATCTCATTGCTTCCCTGGCCACCCCGGTCAAGGTGGAGTTGGGGCTGTCGGATCAGGCTTTCGGCTTTCTGGGCACGGCCTTCTTTCTGGTTTATTTCCTGACTTCACCGGTATTCGGGCATCTGGGCGACCGCTACGGCCGCAGGTGCCTCATGGCCGCGGGCGCCGCCCTCTGGAGCCTGGCCACCAGCCTCACCTTCTGGGTCACCACCTACCCGGCCTTGGTCCTGACCCGGGGGCTGGTAGGGGTGGGGGAGGCCTCCTTCGGCACCCTGGCTCCGGCTTATCTGGCGGATATCCTCCCTTTGGCCCGCCGCTCCCGGGCCCTGGGATATTTTTATCTGGCCATCCCCTTGGGTTCGGCCTTGGCCTATCTGACCGGAGGTTTCATCGGCGGGCACTTCGGCTGGCGGTCCGCCTTTCTGTTGGGGGGCCTGCCCGGCTTGCTCCTGGCCGCGGCAGTCTTTCGGCTGCCCGT
>JAFDHU010000360.1:0-500 GCA_019308625.1 Deltaproteobacteria bacterium | reverse complement strand
ATTCCCTCCTTTCCCCGTCTCACCCTGGGCTACGGGATGATCACTTTCACCCTGGGAGGTCTGGCCTTCTGGATGCCCCGCTATCTGGAAGCAATCAAGGGCCTGACCCTGTCCCAGGCCAATTATCTGCTGTTCGGCGCCGTGGCCCTAGCCGGCGGACTGGGGACTGTGGCCGGCGGGCTCTTGGGTGACCGTCTTTCAGGCTACACCCTTAAAGCCCCTCTTTGGGTCAGCGGTTTGGGCACCGCGCTGGCCCTGCCCCTGGCCGCGCTGGTCCTCTTCGCCGCCAAGCCGGCCGTTTACGGCCCTGCCCTGGTGGGGACGATATTTCTCCTATTCCTTAATCCCGGAGTGCTCACGGCCAGCATCCTCAGCGTGGCCGGGCCGACCCGCCGGGCCATGGCCGTGGCTCTAACTATCATCACCATCCATTTGGTGGGAGATGTCCCCTCCCCCTTTCTCATCGGCTGGGCCTCGGACCGCTGGGGCCTGCAGTGGGG
>JAFDHU010000359.1:337-2008 GCA_019308625.1 Deltaproteobacteria bacterium | reverse complement strand
AGTGTACCTGCACCCCTTGCCCCGGAAGTTTCGTCTGGCCCTGATTTTGGGAGGGGCCAAAAGCGGCAAGAGCCGCCTGGCCCTGCAAATGGCGGAAAAACAAGAGCCGCCCCGTCTGTTCGTGGCCACCGCGGCAGCCGGGGATGCAGAGATGGCTGCCCGCATTGCGCGGCACCGCCGAAACCGGGGTGAGGCCTGGGACACCTGGGAGGCCCCCCTGGAGTTGGCGGCAGCCATCGCCCGGGCCCAGAACAAATACGGGGTTATCCTGGTGGACTGCCTTACCCTTTGGCTTTCCAACCTGTTGCTGCGGGAGCCTTCGGAGGCTGAACTGGAGGAGTCCTGTCAGCGGCTCCTGGAGGCCGCCGGTGGCACGGTGACGCCCCTGATTCTGGTGAGCAACGAAGTGGGCTGGGGCATCGTACCCGACAACCCCCTGGCCCGGCGGTTCCGGGACGCAGCCGGCAGCCTGCACCAGCGCCTGGCGGAGGCGGCCGACCTGGTTTGCCTCACCCTGGCCGGCCTCCCCTTGGTTCTCAAGGCCCCACAAGGAAAGGAAGCGTAAATGGAAGCCGCATTGTCCCACCTGATTACCCAGATAAAGCCGGTGAGCCCCGCCTGGCTGGCCCGGGCCAAGGAGCGGCTGGACTCCCTGACCAAGCCCCGGGGCAGCCTGGGAAGGCTGGAGGAACTGGCCGCCCGCTACGTAGGCATCCGGGAGGAACTGCTGCCCCCTATGAACAAGAAGCGGGTGGTGGTGTTTGCCGCAGACCACGGGGTGGTGGCCGAAGGAGTAAGCGCCTATCCGCCGGAAGTCACCTATCAGATGGTTTACAACTTCCTTCAGGGCGGCGCGGCCATCAACGTGCTGGCCCGCCATGTGGAAGCCGAAGTGGAGGTGGTGGACATCGGCGTCAATCATGATTTTGCAGACAATATCGGGCTTATCCGCAGCAAAGTGGCCTACGGCAGCCGCAATCTGGCTCAGGAGCCGGCCTTATCCCGGGAGGAGGCGGTCCGGGCTGTCTGGGTGGGGGTGGAGCGGGCGGAGGAGGCCGTGTCCGAAGGGGTGGACGCCCTGGCCGCCGGCGATATGGGCATCGGCAACACCACCCCCGCCACGGCCCTGGCCGCGGTCTTCACGGGGCGGCCGGTGGCCGCGGTGACCGGTCGGGGCACCGGGATTGATGACGTGGCCCTGCGCCGCAAGGTGGGGGTGATTAACCGCGCCTTAAGCCTGCACCGCCCCGACCCCCACGATCCCCTGGGGGCCCTGGCCGCGGTGGGGGGCCTGGAAATCGCCGGCATTGCCGGGTTGATCCTGGCGGCCGCTGCGGCCCGCCGGCCCGTGCTGTTGGACGGCCTCATCGCCACCGCCGGGGCCCTGGTGGCCGCCAGACTGGCGCCGGCGGTGATTGATTATCTCATCGCCGCCCACCGCTCGGTGGAACCCGGGCACCAGATTATGCTGGACACTCTGGGCCTGTCGCCCCTGGTCAATCTGCAGATGCACCTGGGGGAAGGCACCGGCGCGGTCCTGGGGCTGGGGTTGCTGGAGGCAGGGGTCAGAGTCTATCGGGAAATGGCCACCTTCAACGAGGCCGGGGTTTCCGAAGTCTGACCTCCGAGCCGGCGAGAACCAAAAGAAGACGTTTGCCAGCAAAAAATCAT
>JAFDHU010000359.1:0-317 GCA_019308625.1 Deltaproteobacteria bacterium | reverse complement strand
ATGCTTCGCTCCTTTCCCCTGGCCCTCACTTTCCTGACCATCTGTCCCTGGCCCCGCCTGCCTTTGGCTGAGCCCCGGGAGCTGGCCCGCTCCCTGTTCTGGTTTCCCTGGGTGGGGGCCGCGCTGGGACTGGCTTATTGGGGTGCCTTCCGGGTGCTGGTCAGGGTACTCCCGGTCACCGCGGCCGCGGCCCTGCTGGTGGTTCTCACGGTCATCTCCACCCGGGGCCTGCATCTGGACGGCCTGGCCGACACCCTGGATGGCCTGGGAGGAGGCGCCACCCCGGAGGCCCGCCTGGCCATCATGAAAGACTCCCG
>JAFDHU010000031.1 GCA_019308625.1 Deltaproteobacteria bacterium | reverse complement strand
AGGGCGAAACTCAAAAGACCTATCAATAAAAAAACCAAGCGCTTCATGTGAACTACCTCCTTGAAAATTTATTGGCTTCGGAAAATGCCGCTTACCAAACTTGATTGCCTGTAGTGGTTGTAAGAGTGACCAGGGACTCTCATCGCGTTGCTATACTACCGGCTATAGTAAGAAGGCACCGCCCTAACGTCAAGAGCATTGTCTGCCTTCTCCTACCATCTTTAGAAGTCCCTAGTCGGCAAACGTTAGGGGTAAGCTGACTCTATTAAAAGGTAAGCATACCCCCTCTGCCTTTGTCAACCGGCCGGAAGTCTCAGGCAGCCGGACCGGCAGGGGCGGGAACACGCGCCTCTTCGCCATCCTCACTCACCCCCGGGACTTCAGCGAAGCGCAGAGCCAGGTGGATGGTGACCGTGGTGCCCCGGCCTACCTGGCTGTCTATGGTTATCGTGCCCCGGTGCTCCTCCACAATCTGCCGGACGAACACCATGCCCAAACCGGTGCCCCCGATTTTGGTGGTATAGAACGGGACAAACACCTTTTCCACCACGTCCTTGGGCATGCCCCGGCCGGTATCCTTGATGATCAGCACCGCGAAGTTTTTTTCCACGCCGGTTCGCACCAGAATGGTGCCCCTCGGGGGCGTGGCCTCAATGGCGTTCCGCAGAAGGTGGGCCAGGGCCACCTTGAGCAGGTGGGAGTTGAGGCGGCCGATTATCGGTCCGGGATGCAAGTCCATAACCAGCCTGAGACCCTTGGCCTGAATCTCCGGGTGGATGAGACGGATGGTTTCCCGGACGATTTCATTAAGATCCAGCCGCTCAAAAAAAGAGGACTTTCTCTGGGCCAGGGTTTCCAGACGCTCCACCATCTGCTCAATGCGCTTGGCCTCCTGGAAGATGGCCATAAGCCAGGTCCGGGTGGGGTCGTTTTGGTCGGTTTTTTTGAGCAGCCGCTGACTGAAGCCGCCGATGACATGGAGAGGGTTTCTGATGCCGTGGGCCATTCCCATGGCCATCTCGCTCATGGTGCGCTCCATCACCAGGGCTTCCATCTCCCGGTTCAGGGCCAGGATTTCCTGGCTGGTCTCCTCCAACTGGTGGTGGTTGGCCTCCATGCGGCGGTAGAGGCGCTGAATACGGTGGAAAAACAGGGTGATGGTGGCGATGACCGCATAAATAATGGAATCCAGACCACCGAAGATGCGCCGCAGGATCACCAAGGTGGAATCATACCATTCAAAACGGATCAGGTCCTGAAAGGTATGAGAGATAAGGTGGGTTATGGAGAAAATCAGGAAGGCCAGGCACATCCAATTGAGGAAGAGCCACAGCGCATTTTCCGGATCTGCCCGCATCAGGCGGCAGGAGACGCTGTAAGCCATCCCGGCCAGGACCACCGCCCCCAGGGAACCCAGTATCCCGGCCAGCCATATGGGCCACAAGGGCAAGGTAATCATGGCTTCTCGGCCTGGAACTCCCGCCCCAGCGTTTTCAGACCCCGGTAAAACAGGTAGAAGGCCGGAGGCAGCAGCAGAAAATGGATGAAGCGATGCAGGTAATACACCCAGAAGCGGGCGTCTTCCATGACCAGACGCCGGGACAGGCCCTGGCCCAGGATAAGGGGATTGCGTATGGACCAGTCTACAGCATGACCGATGACGGCGTCCAGGTTCCAGAGGGCCAGAAGCCAGCAGGCCCAGATAAGGCTGCGGAAGCCGGGAGTGGTCTGAAGTCCGCCCCGGTACATCTCCCGGAGAAAGAAGAGCATGGCCGCCAAAAACAGCAGATGGGAGAACTGATGCACGTAGGAGCCCTGCGTGCCCCAATCAAAGAGGGCCGCCAGGCCGGCGGCGGGGGAGCAGAAAAGCAGGAACAAGGTTCCTACCAAAACCCGGCAAAGAAAAAGCCCCATACTTACCTCATATTCTACCATTATTGTTAGTGATTTGCCGGGGGGTTGTCAATCAGGCCGGAATAAAGAGAAACCAGAAGCAAAAGGAGCGGCGGGGCCGATTCCGGTTGGTGCCTCTCTCAGGAAGGAGGCCGGCTTAAGCCCCGGTCCGCCTCAGGCCTCATAACCCATGGCCCGGACGGCCTTGGGATCCCGGCGCCAGTTCTTCCACACCTTGACCCACAGGTCCAGGAACACTTTGGCCTCCAGCAAATGTTCTATTTCCTCCCGGGCTTCCCGGCCCACGGCCTTAAGCACCCGCCCCCCCTTGCCGATGACGATGCCCTTTTGGGAGTCCTTTTCCACATAAATCACTGCCCGGATTTTGACCAGCTCCGGCCGCCGGCTTTCGTCAAATTCCTCAATGACTACAGCCGCAGCATGGGGGATTTCCTCACCCAGATGGTGCAGCAGGCGCTGGCGGATGAGTTCGGCCACCAAGAAGCGTTCGCTTTTATCGGTCAGATAGTCTTCGGGGAACAGCGGCGGGGCCGTGGGCAGAACCTTGATAATCTCCTCCACCAGGATGGACAGGCCGTCGCCCAACAGTGCGCTGATGGGCACCACCGGGGCCTGGGGGAACAGCTCATGGTAGGCAGCGATAAGGGGCAGGATTTCCGGCTTGGCGATGCGGTCAATCTTGTTGATGGCCACAATCAGGGGTTTGGTGAGCTGGCGCAACTGGGGCACCAGCACCTCATCTCCGGGGACGGGGGGTCTGGGGTCCGTGAGCCACACCACCACATCGGCACTGGATAAGGCCTCCATCACCGCCTTCACCAGAGACTGGTGCAGGGCGCTTCTGGGCTTGAGCATGCCCGGGGTGTCCAGAAACAGGAGCTGGGCCCCGGGCCGGTTCAGAATGCCCAGGATGCGGTGGCGGGTGGTCTGGGGCTTGGGGGAGGTGATGGCCAGGCGCTCGCCGATGAGGCCGTTGAGCAGGGTGGACTTGCCCACATTGGGATAGCCGATGATGGCCACATAGCCGCACTTGAAATCCAGGACCATGTCTGAATTATAGGACAATTCCCCCCCGATAGGCCAAGGCTCTGGCGTCCGGGTCCGCCGGGGGCGTTTTAAAATGCTGCAGGTTTTTTTACAAATTCACTTACAGTCAAATCCACTCGCCACCGCCCCAAAAATCGCCCTGCACTCAGGCAGGAAGGACGGGTTTGGGAATTACCGGCAAATTCCCCAGTCAGGCCCTAGCTGTAACGGCGACGCGCCGTCAGGGGCACAACCACGGCCAACAGAATGCAGACCCAGGCGAAGACATCGCCGAAGCGGGTATAAAGGCTGCCGCCGGGGAGCCAGGGCAGTTCCATAGTGCGGGCGGCCGCCACATTGAGGCCTGAAGTCCAGAGGATACGGCCGTCCGGGGCGATGAAGGCGGAAATGCCGGTGTTGGCCGCCCGGGCCACGGCCACCCGGCCCTCCACGGCCCGCACCACCGCCATGGACATGTGCTGGTACGGCGCGCTGGTCTCCCCGAACCAGGCATCGTTGGTGATATTGATGAGCAGGCGGGCGCCATTGTTAATCTGGGCCCGGGCCAGGTAAGGGAAGATGGACTCAAAACAGATCAGCACCCCCACCGGGCCTTCGGGCAGGGATAGGGTAGCGCCCACCCGCCCCCGGGCAAAATCTCCGATCATGGGGACCATCTTGGGGATGAAAAAGAAAATCCGCTGCAAGGGGACGTACTCCCCGTAGGGTACCAGATGGACTTTGTCATAGTAGCCGGCCACTTCGGCTTTGGGGGTGAGCAGGTAGGCCCGGTTGAAGTAGCGTTCGCCCTTCTGGGTGAGCTCCCAGGCCGGGGCTCCGAACAGGAGGTAGGCCCCGCTTTTTTGGGCGATTTTCTGCACCTTGGCGGTGAAATCCGGGGTGCGCAGGTAAAAGAAAGGGGCCGCGGTTTCGGGCCAGATGATGAGGCGGGCGCCCCGGCTTTTTTCGGTGAGTTCAGCGTAGCGCTTCAGGGTAAAATCCACCATCTTGGGATTCCACTTCTCCCCCTGCTTGATGTTCCCCTGGGTCACGGCCACTTTGATTTGGGGATGACTTTTGACCATCTGCTTGACCGCGGCCAGACGGTTGGCCCCGTAGCCCACGCAGAACATGATGAGCAAGAGCGGCAGGGCCTCCTGGCGCATGGTGTGTTTCAGGGGGCCGAACCGGCGGGTGGTCATCAGGAAGAGAAGCACATTTACCAGGACCACCATAAAGGACAGGCCGTAGACTCCGGTCAGGTCCGCCACCTGGAGCAGCATGGGATAGCGGTACAGGCCGTAGCCCAGAAGTTCCCAGGGAAAGCCGCCGAAGGGGAAGTTGGCCTGGAGGTACTCCAGGGCCACCCAGAGGGCGGGGGCCACCCACAGGGGGCTGGCCCCGCGGCGGGCGGCCCAGGCCACCCCTGCCGCCCACAGGGCCCGATACAGGCTCAGAAAGCCGGCCAGCAGCAGCATGACTGCCACGGCCAGGGGCAGCGGCAGCCGGCCAAAGACGTGGGTCACATAGGCAATCCAGTAAAGCAGGCCGGAGTAAAAGGCCAACCCGAAGACGTACCCCAACCGGAAGGCCCGCCCGGGAGACTGATCCTGGAGGGCATAGAACAGGGGCCAAAGGGCCACGGGCAGAAGGTAGGTCTGGTCCCATTTGGGGAAGGCGGCGGCCAAGGCCAAGCCGGAAAGCATACAGGCCAGCCAGTGGCCCAAGCTCAACCGGGCCCGGGAGCGGAACAGGGAAAAATGAGCGTGGAACAAGATAGCGGCTACCGTAGCTTATTGGGGATTGTTGGTTACCTCCCGAACAGCCTGGACCAATTTTGGGAAAAAAGTTCGAGAACTGCAAGGGGAGGGACTGGGCTCCCCCCGTCAGGTGTCTCACCTGCCCCAGAGCTCTCCGGGAAGAGGCAAGCCCTCAGTCTGCCGTCCCGGAAGGGGTGTCGCCGCTCGGAGTTGGTTCCAGGGGCTTGACCAGCACCCGTTTGGCCCGCCGGGCGTCGGCCTCCACCACGGTGAGTTCCAGGTGGTCAATAACCACCTTGTCGTTTACCTGGGGTACCCGACCTAGAAGCTGAATGAGCAGACCCCCCACGGATTCAAACTTGCCTTCGGGAAGGTGCTTCCAATCCAGGTGGAAAAACTCCATGAGCTCTTCCACGTCCAGACGGGCGTCCACTAGGACCGAGTTGTCCTCCTGGGGAATCAGGCGGGGCTCCAGTTGGTCGTATTCGTCATAGATTTCCCCGACAATTTCCTCCAGGATGTCCTCCAGGGTGATAAGGCCGGCGGTGCCGCCGTATTCGTCAATGACTATGGCAATCTGGGTTTTGCGCTCCACCATGTCCCGCAGCAGGTCGCTGATTTTCTTGCTCTCCGGGATAAAGTACGGCGGGCGTAGCACCTGCTCCAGGTCCTGCTCGTTTTCGGGAAGCCGCCATAAAGCCAGAAGGTCCTTGGCCAGCAGAATGCCCACGATATGATCTATGTCGCCTTCAAAGACCGGCAGTCGGGAATGTCCCCGTTCCAGCACCAGGGAGATGATGTCTTTGAGGGGGGTGTAGCGCTCTACACCGATGATCTCCAGGCGGGGCACCATGACTTCCCGCACCAGGGTCTTGCGGAACTCAAAGATGCTGTCAATCAGCTCTTTTTCCTGGCGGGAAAGCAGACCGCGGGCTTCGCATATCTCAATGAGGTGGCGGATTTGCCGCTCCAGATCTTCCGGATGGGAGACGGCCCGGCGGGTGAGCCAGCGTTGCCAGAGTCGTTGGAACCAGCCTGGTCGGGGACTATCGCCCTCGCCCATGCTCAGCCTCACATCTGCTTGCGCTCTGCCTTGAGAAAGCGCTCTACCGCGGCCACGTTCCGAGGGAATTCCAGGCCCCGATCCAGCAAGTTAAGCTCATACCGGCCGATGCCGAACAGCTCGGTGACGTAGGCCAGCGCGGGGTGATGATCAAAGTGTTTGCAGGAAAAGATATCCAGGCTGAGATAGCGCTTCTCAGGATAGGTGTGGATACTGATGTGGCTCTCGGCAATAAGGACAAACCCGGAGATACCCCAGTCTTCCGGCGCTGGAGCATGATACTTGAAGACATACGGGGGCATGATTTTGGTCATCTGGATCACCTCGGGGCAGCGATCCAGAAACTCATAGACCACGTCCAGGCTGGCCAACTGCTCCTGGCTGCACTCGTAGCCGTCCAGGGTCAGGTGCAGCCCGTAACCGAAAGCCATGTTTTCCAAGGTTGAGGTCCTCCCCGAGCCGGGCTCCGCCCAAATGGAGCCTCAAGGTGTTGTACCTCGTCCCCGAACCGCCCGGCTGAAGCTCCAGCAGCTCGGTTGACACACAAAATACCCTCACCCTTCAGGGAAAGGGTTGATTAGGACCACGCCGCGGGTTTACCAGGCGCCGCGTCTTAAGTCAAAACTATATAACCTCAAGAAGCGGCGTGGTCAACTCTTTTTTAATGATTTCCCCGGTTGGCCGGGGAAGGGACACCTGTGCTATTGACCTGCCGGAGATTGTTGATAAATTATGCGGAATCCCAAAATTCAGGAGGATTGCGTGGTGGCCCAGGTAGCCCCTTTCCGGGGTCTCTACTTCAACCCTGACAAGGTGCAATCTTTGGCCAGGGTGGTGACCCCTCCTTATGACGTCATCCGTCCGGAGGAGAGGGAAGCCTTGGCCGCACTCCACCCCTACAACATGGTGCACCTGGACCTCCCCCGGGCCCAGCCCGGCGACACCCCCCTGGACAACCGCTATACCCGGGCCGCCGCTCTGTTTAAGCAATGGCGGCGGGAAGGAGTGTTCCGCCGCAATCCTCAGCCGGCCTATTACTTTTGGGAAACCACTTTTGAACATGAGGGCAGGTCCTACACCCGGGTCGGACTGGCGGCCTTAGTAAGGCTGGAGCCCTTCAGCAAGGGGGTCATTCTGCCTCATGAGCAGACCTTTTCGGCCCACAAGGCTGACCGCCTGGAACTCCTGAAGCACTGCCAGGCCCACTTCTCCCCCATTTTTGCCCTGTTCCCCGACCAGGCGGGAGGGATTCTGGAGAGGCTGCGGGCCTGTCTGCCCCCCGAGCCGTTTTTGGCTTTTACCGACAGAGAAGGCCGGGGCCAAAGGCTTTTCCGGGTCACCGAGCCGGAGTGTCTTAAGGCCGTCTACCAGGCCCTGCTGCCCCTCAAGCTGTTCATCGCCGACGGCCACCACCGCTACGAAACCGGGCTGGCCTTCCAGAAATGGGCCCGGGAGCGCTATCCCGGCGCCTCGCCCCAGGCCTCCTTCAACTACATTCTCATGTATCTGGCCAATCTCTATGATCCGGGTCTGGTGGTGCTCATGGCCCACCGCCTGCTGGGCGGCCCCAGAATCCGGAAGCACCTGGACGAACAGGGGCTGGTGGGCCGGTTGGCGGCATACTTCCAGGTGGAGCCCCTGGAGGGCCCCAGGGAGGACCCGGAGGCTTACGCCCGGTTCCTCCAGGACCACCTGGCCACGTCCGACCCGAAGGAGACGGTGTTCATTATGTTGGGGTTCGGGCTCAAGGCCTGGCGGCTCAGGCTCCGGGAGGCCGTGCGGCAGAAAATCCTCACCCGGCAGATGCACCCGGCCCTGGCGCAACTGGATGTGGCAGTGCTGAACTACATGGTGTTTGACAAGATTTTGGGCCTGGACGCCAAGGCCCAGGACGACCCGGAGACCTGCAAGTATTCCAGCAAAATCACCGAGGTGTTGGAGCTCCTGCGTCGCAAAGAAGCCAATCTGGCTTTTGTCCTGAACCCCACCCGCATAGACCAGGTGCGGGAGGTGGCCTCCGCCGGCCTCATCATGCCCCGGAAGTCCACCTATTTCTACCCCAAGGTGATGACCGGCCTGATTCTCAATCTCATCAATCCGGAGGAGGAAATCACCCTGCCGGCCTGATTGAGCGGTGAGGGAGGGAAAGGAAGCCATCGGGCCGCGGACGGCCAGTGCCGTTCCCCCTTATGCTCCATCTTGCCAGCCGGAGCGATTCATAGTAAATTAACCCTGACATTGCGTCGGCGCAAACATCCCTCCTCGCGGCAGGAAAGACGGTTATGGAAACCAGGCATTATGTATGCCGGGGGCGCATCCTGGTAGTGGATCAGGACGATTGGTGCCGGGACTTCCTCACCCAGGTCATCAAACTCATCGGCTTTGAGGAATTTCGTTTGACGGCCACGGTGGACGAAGCCCTGGCGGCCCTGGAGGAAAGCTCCTACGACCTGGTGATCACCGACTTCACCCTGCCGGGCTACCAGGCCCTGCTGGAAAGCTGCAGTCAGCGGTTTCCCGCCACCCATTTCATTCTCATGGTTCACCAGCGGGAACAGACCTCCCGGGCTATGGCCCGCAGGGCGGAAGAAGCCACGGAGGTGGCTTATCAATGGATTCCGCCTTCGCAGGCCAGGGGCCGCCCCGGCTTCTCGCCCCCGCAGATAGCCTATTTGGAGCGGATGGAGATCGTCATCAAACCGCTGACTCTGGATGAAATGGCCTGCAAAATCCGGGACGCCATCCGCCGCCGGCACCGTCTGCAGGTGGAAGAGGAAATGCGCCGGTTGAAGGCGGAGGTTTTGCGGCTGCTGCGCTAAGGGGACCGGACCTGCCGCAGGTGGGGAGGAAATTATCCCAAGCTGGAGGGCTGACCATCGGTCAGCCCTTTGTGTTTGAGGTTTAGGGATTGTCGGGGGAGGGAGCCAGGGACCTTCACAGGTTAGAAAACCTGTGCCACCGGCCCCTGCCCCCTCCCCTCAAAACACCTTATTTCAAAGCTGCAGCTGCCAGACCCAGGCCCATCCAGGCCGCCTCCCGCACCCGCCTGAGAACGCTGAACGCCGCGCCCAGGGGCGCCCCCAGGTGAAACCCCAGGGCCAGCAGGATGTTGCCCCCTTCCTGGAATCCCAGGGACGCCGGGATAAAGAAGCCGATGGAGGTGAAAATCATAGCCAGGGCATCCAGGCACAGGGCTGTGCCCCAGCCAATGGGGTGCCCCAGAAGCCGAAAGATAAGGTAGACTTCCACCGCATGGCAGAGCCAGGCCAGGAAGAGGAACAGAAAGGCCAGCCCGCTTCTGCCGGGATGGCCGCGGTAGAAGGAGGCCAGGCGGGCGTCCAGCCGGGAGTTTGAGAGCCCAGGTGGCGGGATCTTTGTGCTGAACCAGAGTGAAGGCCAGGATGGCCAGCCCCAGGCCGGCGGCCGCCAGACTCAGGGCGGTGAGGTGGGAGGAGGCCTCGGGCAGCAGCAGCGGCGCCATAAGCAGTCCCAGGACAATATACAGCAGGAGGCTCAAGACTTTCAGGACCTTGTGGATGACCACCGAGGCGGTGGCCTCCTCAAAGGAGAGGCCGGCGGCCTGGAGGCGGACGGCCTTGTAAGGCTCGCCTCCCAGGCTGGCGGTGGGAGTGAGCTGGTTCAAGGCCTCACCCCCCAGGCGTATCCAGAAGAGGAAGCCCAGCCCCGGGCAGGTCCCCTTGGTGACCAGCAAAAACTCCCAGGCCACGGCCTCCAACCAGTTCACCAGGCCGTAAGGCAAAAGCAGCAGGGGCCAGCCCCAGCCCACCTGCCGGAGATGCTTCAGCAGCGCACTCCAGCCGATTTCCTTAAGCAGCCAGATAAGGAAGACCGTGGCAATGGCCAGGAGCAGGAGATTGAGGCGCTGGACGTTCAAAGTTCAAGGTTCAAAGTTCAAGGTTTTAAAAAGCAG
>JAFDHU010000030.1 GCA_019308625.1 Deltaproteobacteria bacterium | reverse complement strand
CCTCCCTTGTCCAGGTTGCCGGGGCCCCAGTTGTAGGCGGCCAGAGCCAGGGGCACACTGCCCTGGTAACGGTCCAGAAGCTCGCGCAGGTAGCGGGTGCCTCCGTCAATGTTTTCCGCCGGGTCATAGGGGGATTTCACCCCCAGGTAGCGGGCGGTTCCCGGCATCAACTGCATAAGCCCCATGGCCCCCTTGGGGGAGGTGGCATAGGGGTTGAAGTTGCTCTCTACCTTGATTATCGCCCGGATGAGCTCCTCGGGAACCCCGTGGCGTTGGGCGGCTTGGCGGATGAGGCCATCGTAGGCGGAAGGAGCAGCGGCCAGGGTCCGGGGTCTGAGGAGGGCGGCGCGAAAGAGGCGCTCGGCGTGATTGCCCGGGCGGCGAGGGGAGCCTCTCAAAGCGGCACTCCTGGAAAAGGGCTGGCCGGACAGGGCGTGCCGCAACAGGGCCCGGGAAAGCCGGGCGTCGCCCCGAGGGCCCAGCGCCGCATAGCGTGGAAACTCCTGCCGCCCCAAAGGCAGCCCAGAAGGAGGGCGTTGCCGGGTGAGCAGGGCTTCCGTGAGAAGACGGGCAAAGGCCGTGTCTGCGCTCCCGGCCGATGGCAGCCCGGAAGCCAAGGCAGGCCCCCGGGCCCTCACCACAGGGGCCGCGGCATACAATGCCAAGGCCTTGAACACCGGAGTGCGGAACATGCCCTATCCTTTAGCAATACCCGTGCCGCTCTTGGGCCACTCAAAGCCCGCCCTCTGAAACCTTCGCAACCATCCCATTTAAAAGCCCATGCTGGTGAGGAGCTCGTTGATGGCCTCCTGGTCCAGGGGCTGCTGCTCGGCGGGGGTTTCCGCCATCGCCGCGTCGTGAGAGCCTCCCGTGCAGGAATGCAGCATCCGGTGCAGCTCCTCCTGGGCCGACCTCTCAGTTTCGGTGAAGACCTCTCCTTCGCCCGGGGTGGTGATTTTGAGTTTGTTGCCCGCGGCCACCAGCAGGCTGAGCACCTGGACCTGCAGATGACGCAGGATTTTCAGGACCTTGAGCAGGCGCTGCCCAGAGAGGTCCTGAAATGACAGGGCCTCGGTAATCCGGGACAGGGAGTCATGAATGCGTTGGGCGGCCTCCAGGGCCTCCAGGACCTCCTGGCACCGGTGCTCCGCCCCCGAACTACTGGCCCCGGCGCCTTTCTGGTGGGCCGCCAGAGCCTGCAGCGCGGCGAAAAATTCCTGCCAGCGGGCCGCCACCTCGGGTTGGGACGCCGCCGGTGGGGCGTCCTCAGGAGCCTGGATTTCCCAGGGAAGGGAGGAGGTGGGAAAAACTTTCCCCGCGGAATCCAGGAGTTTGGTGAACAACCCTTTCACCCGGTCCTCGGTAGCAGCCTCCTGGAGGGCGGCCAGCACCTTGTCCACCGGGAGCTGCCGAAAGCCCTCCTCCTCCGGGGCCTCTGCGACCAGGCGGGCCAGGGACTGTTCGGCCTCCTCCACCCGAAACAGGGCCTCATGCTGGGAGTGCAGGGATTTCAAATGGGGCTTGACCGCTTCGGTGCCGCAAAATTCCAGGAGAAGCTGGAGCACCTGGGGCAGACCCAGCCGCGGCACGGCCTCCGCGGCCGGCTCGGAGGAAGGAAAATGTTCCCGGATCAACCCATCCAGGACCTCCCCCTGAGAACGCAGCAAGGATTCCAGCCGCCCGGCTCCTCTGGAGGCCGCGGGGGCCTCCTCTTCCTCGCCGGAGTCCCCGGAGTTTTCCATAAGCTGCTGGAGATGGCCCTGGACCCTCTGGCAGTCCTCCTGGATGTGCTCCACCAGGTTCAGGATATTGAGGGCGGCTTCTTCGGTAATCTGCAGGACGTCGGTCACCTGGTTTCTTACCTGATCCAGGTTATCCCCCGGGCTGGCTCCCTGAGTCTGGAGGATGTCTGTCAAGGACAGGTCCTGAATGGAGAGGTTGATTTGCTTGGCCAGCCGACCCAGGCCTTCGTAAATTTCCTGGGAGATGCTGCGGTAGTGGGCGGCTTCCTCCGACAGCCGGGCGGTCTCTGCCGCTCCTCCGGGGGAGTCTGACGGAAAAGCTCCCTCTCCGGCCCTGTCACCCTGTGAAAATACGGGCCGGATCTCCACACAAGGCCCCATGCCATCCTGCCCGCCGGCCGGCAAGACCTTCAGGCTCAAACCGTTCAGGCGCAGGGTAAAATCCTGCTCCCCCACCCGCAGGCTCACTTCCATCTGTGATTGCTTCTGCATGCCGCGGCCTTCATAAAGAAGAAATTACCCCGCACCGGGGGCGTTTAAGCAAGATATCGTCCTGTGTCCAGGAAAACTTAAGGCTGCGGAGAAGCATTTGAGTGGGAGATCGCAGGCCGGTGCCCGCCTTGGCCTCACAAGGGGGAGAGAATCTGGGAGAAGAAAGGATTTCGGCGCCCGGCGCCGGACAGGGCAGGGCAGGATGAAAAAAGAAGGGGCAGAAGAGGCCTCTCCGGTGCGGAGCAGGCCCCTTCCCCAGCAGATAAGGGAAATTACATATTGAGTACCTCCCGGGTCCGGGCCACCGCCGCGGCGGATTTTTTCAGCATCTCTTCCTCCTCGGGAGTGAGCTTGAGGGTCAGGATTTTCTCAATCCCCCTGGCCCCCAGGATCACGGGCACGCCGAAGAACAGATCATGCAAGCCGTATTCGCCTTCCAGGTAGGCGGAGGCCGGCACCAGCCTTTTTTGATCCTTCAGGATGGCCTCAGCCATCTGCACCACCGCGGCGGCCGGGGCGTAGAAGGCCGAGCCGGTCTTGAGCAGGGCCACGATCTCGCCGCCGCCTTTCTGGGTGCGCTCCACCAAGGCGCGGATTTTCTCCGGGGGGAGAAAGTCGGTCAGGGGAACCCCGGAGACGTTGGTGGCGCTCACCACCGGCACCATCTCATCGCCGTGACCGCCCAGCACCATGGCCTGGATTTCCTCCACCGCCACGTTGAGCTCCATGGCGATGAAGCAGCGGAAGCGGGCGGTGTCCAGGATGCCGGCCATGCCTATGACCCGTTCCTTGGGGAAGCCGCTCACCTTGTAGGCCACGTAGCACATGGCGTCCAGGGGGTTGCTGACCACAAGGAGGATGGCATTGGGGCTCTTGGCCACCGCTTCCCGGGTGACCGCGGCCACGATGTTTTTGTTGGTGTTGATGAGGTCCTCCCGGCTCATTCCGGGTTTGCGGGCGATGCCGGCGGTGATGATAACGATGTCCGAGTCTTTGGTGGGCTCATAGTCGTTGGCCCCGACGATGTCCACGTTAAAGCCGAAGATGGGCCGGGCCTGCATCAGGTCCAGGGCCTTGCCCTGGGGCATGCCCTCCACCACGTCCACCAGGACGATGTCCGCCAGCTCCCGGGCGGCGGCCCAGTGGGCCGCAGTGGCCCCCACGTTGCCAGCGCCCACCACCGTGATTTTTGGTCGCGACATGTTGATCCTCCTTGGCAGGAATTATGGTCTGCTGAACTGCCGCGTTAAAGCCCGGCGGACTTTGAACCGGCATGGTTTTGTCCTTCTCCGCTAAGTGGACCGGGGATGCGCGGCCCCCGGTGCCATAACCAATTAAATCTAGCCGTTTTGCGCCCATTGTGCAATGAAATTCTCCCGGCCGCCGCGTTGACAGGGTAGGGGGGAGTACCTATAATTCCCTCAGGGTTAGGGATTTCGCCATGCGTTGGGGAGTGTATCTCCGGGCCTTGCGGCTACCCTTCCTCACCGGGTCGTTGATGCCGGTGGCGGTGGCCGCGGCCTGTGCCTATTATCAGAAAGGGACCCTGGATTTGACGCTCCTGGCCCTCACGGTTTTTGGGGTGGCCTCCCTGCATTTGGGCGGCAATCTCATCAACGACTTCTACGACTCCTTCGGCAGCGATCCCATCAACCCCTATGCCACGCCCTTCAGCGGCGGCAGCCGGGTGATCCAGGACGGCGAGCTCAAGGCGGAAACCGTCCTGTTCATGGCCTACCTGTTTTTCGGGTTGGGGGTGCTTTGCGGCTTGGCCCTGATGTATCTGGGGCGGCCATATGTGGCGGCCCTGGGACTTCTGGGGCTGGCCGCGGGCTACCTTTACTCTGCCGCGCCGGTGCAATTGATGAACCTGGGTCTGGGGGAGCTCATCATTTTTCTGGCCTTTGGGCCGGTATTGAGTTTCGGTGCCTACTACGTCCTGACCGGGCTTTTGGAGCCGCTGGGCCTGGCCGTGAGCCTGCCCCTGGCCTTCCTTATCACCGCCATCCTCTGGATCAATGAATTTCCGGATGTGGAGGCTGATGAAGCCGTCGGCAAGCGCCATCTGGTGGTGCGCTTGGGGCTTAGGCGGTCCCGCTGGGTTTATGCCGGCCTGATGGTGGCGCCGTTTCTGAGTTTGTTCGTGCTGCTGGAGGTCTTTCACCTGCCAGGCCTCATCTTCGCCTCGCTGGTGGCCCTGCCCTTGGCCCTGAAAGCCGTGCGCCTGGCTTTTGAGACCGACCCCACCGACCCGGAGTTTGTTCCCATTCAGGCTCTGACCATCAAGACCCATTTCATCACGGGTTTAGCTTTGACCCTTGCCCTGCTTTATGCCGCCTGGCGGGGGTAGAGGCAGGCTTTAAGCTCCTGCCGGGAGACTTTCCCCGACCTGTTCTGCAGCGATGTCTGTGACGGGCATCCTTTTGAAGATTTTCCCTGCTTTTCCGGTTCGGGTGATTTTGAACCGAAACAGCATCAGCTCGAAGGCTGGAGGAAGATCCTATGGAAAACCACACGGCCCCGATTTTAGTGGAAGTAAGCCGTGGCCCGGAGGTGGAGAGCCGTCACCGAGGCATCATTGCGGTGGCGGATGGCCAGGGCAAATTGCGGGCCTCCCTGGGTGACCCAGATACTCTGGTGTGTCTGCGCTCCCTGGCCAAGCCCTTCCAAGCCCTCCCCTTGATTACCACCGGGGCGGCCGCCGCTTTTGGGTTCGGCTCCGAGGAGCTGGCCCTGTGCAGCGGCTCTCTTTCCGGACAGGACTTTCAGGTGGAGCGGGTGAAACAGGTACTGACCCGCATCGGGTTGTCTCCCGAGGCCCTGCAGTGCGGGGCTCATGCGCCCCTGCACCGGCCCACCGCCCAGGCCTTGGCGGAAGCCAGGGAGAAGCCCGGCCCCCTGCATCACACCTGCGCCGGGAAGCACGCCGCCATGCTGGCCCTGTGTGTGCATCACGGCTGGCCGGTGGACAACTACCTAGACTTTGACCACCCGGTACAGAAGCTCATCCTCAAGACAGTGGGGGAGATGGTGGGCTTAAGCCCGGAAGCCATCCCGGTGGCCCTGGACGGCTGCAGCGCCCCGGTCTTCTATGTGCCCCTGTGGCGCATCGCCTGGGGCTTCGCCCGCTTGGCCGAAGCTGCCCCGGACACTTCGGAGGGGCAACTCCTGGCCGCCTGCCTGGCCCACCCCCGCCTCATCGCCGGAGATGGGCGGCTGGAAACCGTTTTGATGGAGCAGCTCCCGGGGGTTTTCGCCAAGACCGGGGCCGAAGGGGGCTTTGCCCTGGCCCTGCAGGAAGCGGGCCTGGGCGTGGCCTTAAAAATTGAGGACGGCGCCTCCCGGGCCCTGGGGCCGGCCGTCATCCAGGTGCTGGAGCAATTAGGCCCGCTGCCGCCGGAGGCCCGGGAGGCCCTCGAGCCTCACTGGCGGCCTGTCCTCTACAACCATCGCCGTCAGGAGGTAGGCCGGCTTAAGCCGGTGTTTACCTTGACCTTGACCGTCTGAAAGCGCGGACTAGACCCGGTTCGCTGCCGGTCAGCAGGCACAAAATCCCTTGAATCTTCAAGGATTCATGTTATAGTCAGCCATAATCACTTGGGGAGGAAGCAGTCAGTCAGGAGTATGAAGGTTCTTTGGGCCCCTTGGCGGATGGAGTATATTCTGGGGGAAGACAAACCCAAGGGATGCATCTTTTGCCCCATCCCCGGGGAAGACCCCGCCGAGCGTCTGGTGCTCTTCAGCGGCCGCCTCACCCGGGTGATGATGAACAAATACCCTTACATTAATGGGCATCTCCTCATATTTCCCTTGCGGCATGTGGCCGGCCTGGAAGACCTGTCCCCTGAGGAACTGCTGGACCTGCAGATTAAGTTGCGGCAGGCCATCGCCATTTTAAGGAAGGTGATGCGGCCCGACGGCTTCAATGTGGGCCTGAACTTGGGGGTGGTGGCTGGCGCCGGGGTGGAAGCCCACCTGCACTGGCATGTCGTACCCCGCTGGCAGGGAGACACCAACTATATCCCGGTTTTCGCCGAAGTACGGGTAATCCCGGAGCATTTCCGCCAGACCTATGAGCGCCTGGCCCCCCATTTCAAGGCCCTGAAGGACGAGGATCAGACATGCGCTATGTGAAGGTGATTTTTGGCTTCATCCTGGTGTTGCTGGGCATAATTTTTATTATTGAAAACCTGCCGGTGCTTCAGCATGCTGTGACCATCAAGCTGGATCTTTATTTTCTCAAGGTGGAAAGCGCCCCCATCCCCCTGTGGGTGATGGTGCTGTTTTCCTTTTTTCTGGGTGTGTTTACGGCGTTTCTTTACTTCTTTATGGAGCACTTCAGGCAGCGGCAGACTATTCGTCAGTTGCGGCACAATTTGGAAATCATGGGAAATGAGCTCAAGAAGGCCGGGGCGGCCGCGGGGTCCGCAACCGCCCCCCTCCAGGCTGCAGACCAAGCGCCAGCCCAAGCTGAAGAGCAAGGAAAGCAGGAGTAAAGCCGGCCTCAATCCGGATTCGGAAGGGCAGAAGCCCCCTATTCCCCGTCAAGCCTGTCTTTGATCGTAAGGTACGCCGACACCCAGGGAAGGGCAAAGCCGCAGAGCTTTTTCCTTTCCTGCCCGCGAGGCAGGCATTAAGCCATGTCAGGTCCGCCCCAGGACAAGCTCACCCCCATGCTCCGGCAGTATCTGGACCTCAAGGCCAGGTATGCCGACGCCCTGCTCCTTTTTCAAATGGGGGACTTTTTTGAACTTTTCTTTGAGGATGCCGAAGAGGCGGCCAGGACCCTCAACATCGCCCTCACCAGCCGCAGCCGGGCCGGAGAGGAGCGCATCCCCATGGCCGGTTTTCCCCTGCATGCCGCGGAAGCCTACATCCACCGCCTGCTGGAGGCTGGCTTCAAGGTGGTGATATGCGAACAGGTGGAAGACCCGGCCACGGCCCGGGGACTGGTGCGCCGGGAGGTGACCCGCATCCTTACCCGAGGGACCCTGGCCGACCCCACGGCCCTGGACGCCCGCAGCGAAAACTACCTGGCGGCCGTGGCCTGGGCCAAAGACCGCTGGGGCTTGGCGTATCTCTCCCTGTCCACCGGGGAGTTCCGCCTCACCCAGGGACAGGGAGGCGACTCCCTGGCGGATGAGCTGTGGCGGCTCAAGCCGGCGGAACTGGTGGTGCCGGAGCACGGCGGCAGAGAATTGCTGGCGCAGGCCCTGTTGCCCTTCCCCCAGCCGCCGGTGCAACGCCTCCTGCCAGACTTCGCCTTTGACTGGCGTTCGGCCCGCCGGGACCTGGCCCAGGCCCTGGGCACCCTGTTTCTGGAGGGCTTCGGGGTGGCCGATGACCACCTGGGGGTGGCCGCGGCCGGGGCGGTGTTGCGTTATCTCAAGGATTCCCACAACGTCCAGCTCACCCACCTGGACCGCCTGGTGCCCTACTCCCGGGAGGACTACCTCGGCCTGGATGAGGCCACCCTGCGGCATCTGGAAATCTTTGAAAACTGGCGCACCGGCGGCCGCAGCGGCTCCCTCCTGGAAGCCCTGGACCTCACCCTCACCCCCATGGGGGCCAGGCAGCTGGCCCGCTGGCTCCGATTCCCCCTGAAAAACCTGGCGGAGATTGAGGCCCGTCTGGATGCGGTGCAGTTTTTCCGGGATCACAGCCTCCTGCGCCAGCGCTGGCGGCAGGCCTTGAAGGGTCTGGGCGATCTGGAGCGCCTCACCGCCCGCCTGGGGCTGGGCCAGGCCACGCCCCGGGAAGTGGCCGCGGTGCGGCAGATCCTGGGGCGGCTGCCCGGGTTGCGGGAGATGCTCTCCGGCCCACTGCCCTCCCTGCTGGCCCGGACGGCGGCGGAAATGGAGGACCTCTCGGACCTTTATGACCTCATCAACCGAGCCTTGGTGGACGACCCTCCCGCCACCCTGTCCGCGGGGCTCATCCGGGAGGGATATGACCCGGAACTGGATGAGCTCATCGCCGTGGCCCGGGATGGCAAAAGCTACATCGCCCGCCTGGAGGAAGAGGAGCGCCGGCGCACCGGCATCGCCTCCCTCAAGGTGCGCTACAACAAGGTGTTCGGCTACTATATTGAAGTCTCCAAACCCAACCTGCACCTGGTGCCTGACGACTACATCCGCAAGCAGACCCTGGTGAATGCCGAGCGCTTCATCACCGCGGACCTGAAGGAATATGAAGCCCGGGTCCTGGGCGCGGAGGAAGCCCGCCTGAAACGGGAAACCGAACTTTTTCAGGACCTGCGCCGGCGGCTGGGGGAGCAGGCCCCGCGGCTGAAGCGGGTGGCCCTGGCCTTGGCCAAGCTGGATGCCTGGGCCACCCTGGCGGAAGTGGCCGCCCTCTATCAGTACTGCCGTCCCCAACTGGTGGAAGGCGTCCGACTGAGCATCATCCAGGGCCGCCATCCGGTTCTGGAGCGCACCCTTCCGCCGGGTGCCTTTGTCCCCAACGACGTGCATCTGGAGGAGACCTCCCAGGTGCTCATCGTCACCGGCCCCAACATGAGCGGCAAGTCCACCATTCTCAGGCAGGTGGCCCTGATTGTGCTTCTGGCCCACATCGGCTCCTTTGTGCCAGCCAGCGAGGCGGTGGTGGGCCTGACCGACCGCATCTTCACCCGGGTGGGCGCGGTGGACGACATCGGCCGGGGTCAAAGCACTTTTCTGGTGGAAATGCATGAAACCGCCCGCATCCTGCATCAGGCCACCCCCCGCAGCCTGGTGATTCTGGATGAAATCGGGCGGGGCACCAGCACCTTTGACGGCCTCTCCCTGGCTTGGGCGGTGGCCGAACACCTGCACGCGCCACCCACTATCAGGAGCTCACCGAACTGGCCCGGCTCAAGCCCCGGGTGAAAAATGTCCAGGTGCTGGTGACGGAAGCCGACGGCAATATCGTGTTCCTGCACCAGTTGGCCCCGGGCGCGTCCTCCCGGAGCTATGGCATCCAGGTGGCCCGGCTGGCCGGGGTGCCGCAGACTGTCATTGACCGGGCCCAGGAAATCCTGGAAAACCTGGAAGCCGGCAGCCTGGATCCTCTGGGTTTCCCCAGGCTGGCCCGCCCGCGCCGCCGTCTGAAGGAGGCCCCGCAGTTGGCCTTGTTTGCCGAAGGCGTGGAGAAAAAGGAGAACCGCTGAGCCGCGCTG
>JAFDHU010000029.1 GCA_019308625.1 Deltaproteobacteria bacterium | reverse complement strand
AGGCTGAAGTCCACCAGATCTTCAATATCTTCCAGCCCCCGGCGTTTGCTCACCTCCTGGCGCAGGGCCAGGGACAAGGGCAGGCTCACCCCGGCGCCGCCGCTCAACACCGCAGAGTGGCGTCCCAGGGGGAACAGTTTTTCCACGCTGAAGTAGCTGGGGCGCCCCGCCTCATCAAACCGGGTGGCCCGGCTGTCAGTGGCCAGGATAATGCCGTACTGATTGTAGGCCACCAGGGCCTGGGTCATGCTGCCTCCTGGAAAAATCCGGGCAGAGTTATTTCTTTTTTCTGGCTTTGATGGGCATAGGCTCTCCCTCGGGATTAAAGAAAAGTTTGACCTCAAAGGGAGAGAGAGCAAAGTTTTTCATTTCTTTTATGATAAGATTTTTGCCCTCCGGGGTCAAATCCCGCCAAGCGGACTCAGGTTTGCCGAGGAGGCGGCCCAATTTCGGGAGAGACACCTTCTGGGTTTTGGGGGTGGTGTTGATCACCGCCAGCACCCGGCCCGGCCCCTGGTCCCGGCTTTTCAGCAGCACCACCACCGGCTTGCCTTTGGGGCTTATCCGGCTGATGGGCCCTTCCTCCACCAGCACCGGGCAATTGAGCTTCATGTGGTTAACCCGGCTGATGAAGTCCGAGAGGTCGTAGCTGGGGGTTTCCCAGTCTTGCGGCCTGGTTTGCACCACATGCAGGTGCTTTTTAAACCCGAATTCAAAGCCCACTGGCATCATCAGGCCGGTGGAGAAGAAGGCGGCAAACAGGTAGCGCTGGCGGGCCACCGCGGCATTGCCCCCGGTTTCGGCGGCCAGCCGCTCCGTGTCATGGGTTTCGGGGAAGCTGATGGACGGGGCGATATGGCGGAAGCGGTTGTACTGCTCCAGGCACCATTCTTCCTGAAAATCCCACCATTTGGAGCTGTTGCAGATGTAGTCAAAGCCGGCGTCTGACAGTTGCTCCAGCTCCTCCAGGCGGCAGCCCAGGGTTTCGGCGAAAAACTGCACCCGGGGCTCCAGGTCCTTGGCCGCGTCAATAATCCAGTGCCAGAACCAGCCCGGGATTTTATAGGCGGCGTCGGCCCGGAAGCCCAGAAAGCCCAGTCCTAAGTATTTGGCCATCACCGCCTTCCAGAACTGCAGCAATCCTTCCGGGTCGGGCACCGGCCAGTAGGCCAGCTCTGCCAGGTCCCCCCAGATGGTCACCTTGGTGGCGTCCGCCGGGTCTATGGCCCCCGGGTGCTTGATGCTCCCGTCGGCCTCCTTGGCGTACCATTCCGGGTGTTCCTCCACCAAGGGGGAGTCAATGGCCGTGTGGTTGAGCACCAGGTCCAGCATGACCTTGATGCCGCGCCGGTCCGCCTCCTCCAGAAAGTGCCTCAGGGCTGCCTCCGGGTCCTGCCCGGATTCGGGATAAAAGAGGGGATTGATGGCGAAGTAATCTTTGACCGCGTACAGGCTGCCGGAGAGGCCCGGGGGGTGGATGGGATTCAGGAAAATCCAGTTGAAGCCCATAGCCGCGATGCGATCCAGATGTTCCTCCCAGCGGGGGATGGAGCCAACCAGAGGTGGGAACAGGTTGTAAATCAGAGCAGGTTCGGTCATGCGCACCTCACAGGAGATTGAACCGCAGTTTTTCGGATGGAATCGGCATTTTTACCAAAAAGGAAAATCTAGTCCTCACTGTGTCGCCGGTTTCCGGGTTGGTGGCGGCGGCCGCAGCGGGCCATGCAGTCAGCCAGGCGCCTAATTTCCGGGGCCTGTCGCATGCCGACCGGGCTGACCGGAAGCCTGCGTCTCCAGTTGGGGTATTCGGTGATGGTGCCGGGCAGGTTCTGCTGGTCCGGTAGGCCAAAGACCTCCTCCAGGCGGACTTCCACCAGCGCTGCCGCACTTTGTCCCAGATACTCCAGGACGCCGAAGCGGACTTCCTCCGGACAGGTGGGGGAGCCGGCGGCGGGTAGGCCGGGAAGCAGCCCCCGCCGGGCCAGGGCTTCCAGCAGGTTCTCCCGGTCCCGTTCCCGGCAGCGTCGATCTTCGTCGGCCAGGCGGGGGCGGGGGTAAAGGTCAAGGGCCTGCTTGAGCCGGATATCCCGGCCTTCCCAATACCCGGTCAGGGTGGGCAGGTCATGGGTGGTCACCGCGGCCACGGCTCGGCGGGGGTAGCGCTCCGGCTTCTTGAACCCACCCTCAGGGTTTCGCTCAAAGTAGAACACGCGGTAGGAGTAGATGCCCTGCTTTTTCAGCTCCCGGCGGATATGCGCGGCCACCGTGCCCAAATCCTCGCCGACAATCAGGGTGCGCCGCCGTTGGCTCTCCAGAGCCAGGATGGCCAGTAGCTCCCGGACAGGATATTCCACATAGGCCCCCGGCGCCCGGCTATCCGTGTGGGGAATCCAGAACAAACGGAAAAGACCCATAACGTGGTCCAGGCGCAGTATGCCTTCTTCCGGCAGGCTGGCCCGCAGAGTTTGAATAAACGGCTGGAGCCTGAGTTCCCGCAGGACCTCCGGAATCATGGGAGGGAGGCCCCAATCCTGGCCCCGGGGATTGAAGGCGTCCGGGGGGGCGCCGATGGAGGCTTTTTGGGCGAACAGACCGGGATAGGCCCAGGTCTCAAAGCCCCCGGCAATGGCCCCCAAGGGCAGGTCTTGATACAGGGTGAAGGGCAGACCGAAGGCCGAGGCCTGGCCCTTGGCCCGGCTCAACTGCTCCACCACCAGCCATTGGACATACTGATGGAATTGCGTTTCCTGTCGGTGTGCCTGGATGAATTCGGCCACCGCCGGACTGTCGGGATGATGGTACTCGGGGGGCCAGCGGCGCCAGTCGCTTTCCTGCCAATGCTCCGCCAAGGCCGAGAAGGCCGCGAATTTTTCCAGGAGCCGGTCGGATTCCTGTACAAACCGGGCGAAGGCGCGGGCCCGGGGCGTTTTGGGCTCCTTCACCCCGTGACGTGTCCGGAAAGCGGCGAACAGCGAGCCCAGTAATTGCCGCTTCAGGCGGAATACCTCCGGATAGTCCACCAGTTCCGCGGCGCGAAGGCGCGCCCGGGCGGCCTGGAAATCCGGGTTGGCCAGAAGGGCTTGGGCTTCCGGAGATTCGCTCAGTTCCGGCACCTCTTCCAGGTCCAGATACAAGAAGTTGGTGAACAGGCGGGAGGAAGGGGCATAGGGACTCAGGTCGGCCTGCGCTAAGGGCAGGGGCGCATGCAGGGGGTTCACCCCCACAAAGGCCGCCCCCAGTTCGCCGGCCAACTCCAGCATCTCCCGCAGGTCGGTGAAGTCCCCCATCCCCCAGTTGCGGGGGCTGCTAAGGGCATAGAGGGGCAGGTTGAATCCCCACAGGTTGAATCCCCAGAAGCGGCGGCCTCCGGCCAGGCTCGGGGGCTGATACACCGTCAGGGGGTGCACAATCAGGAGGCTGGTGGCCGTCTCTTCAGCCTCCCGGGAGCGCACCGAGAGTTTCAGGTCGTAATACCCGGCCTCCAGCTCCGCAGGCAGTGGCACCTTCACCCAGGTGCGGAACCCACCCGGGACCTGCTGGACTGCGGCCTGAGCAATTGAGTCAGGAGAACCCTCCCAGGTCCAGCTTTGTCCGCCCTCGCCGTTGAACTCCAGCACCGCCTCCAGCTCAAGCGGGGGCGCGGGTTGCCGGGACCGCACCGGGACCGCCAGGGCAGAGAGGGACGCGGCAGCCGGCAGCACCGTAACCGGCTGCAGCAGCCGGTCGGTCAGCCGGGCCCGGCGGCGCTCAATTTCCAGGCGTAGCACCTCGGGATTCTCCCAGGGGACCCCCATGGCACTCAGCAGGGCCTGGTAGGTGGCCCGGGAGGTACGGTGCCGCCGGCCCTGGTTGTCCCGGAAACCGGCCCGGATGCCGCACAGGCGGCCCAGGACGGCAATGGGCGGGAGAAAGACTTTTTCACTCATGGGGATACGCTGGCGATGGGCTCTGCGCTGCTCCTCAGACGATTCCGGGGGGATCGCCCGGCCGGATGGTCCCGTCGGAAAGACGGAAATACGCTACCGGTGTTTCCTGAAGATAATCCTCCTGCTGCAGGGCGGCAACAATTTCGGCAAATTCAGGATGGCAGGTGAACAGCAGCACCTGTTGCTCCCGGGCGAATTCCAGGATTACCCGGGCGGCGCCCCGGCGGCGCCGGGGGTCAAACTTCACCAGCACATCGTCCAGAATCACCGGCAGCGGCTCGGTATGGCGGCTGAATTCCCGGGCCAGTCCCAGGCGCACCGCCAGGTACACCTGGTCCGCCAGGCCGTCGCTCCAATGAATCTGGTCTTTGCGCCGGAGGGTACGGTCCTCCAACTGAATGCTGTGGTCGCCCAGTGAAGCCACCAAGCGGTAGCGGTCTCCGGTCATGAGTCCCAGAAACCGGTCGGCCTCCCGAATGACCTGGGGCTGCCGCTCCCGTTCATACACCCCCCGAGCCTCTTCCACCAGGTGGCGGCAGAGGACCAGCACCGCCCAGCGTTGCATAGCTTCCTGAAACTGTTCTTCCAACAGGCTCTGCTCCTGCAGCAGGTCGCCCAGGGTTTCCTCCCGGGCCAGGTGTTCCAGTTGCTCCTGAAGACGGCCAACTTCCTGGTTGAGGGCAGACACTGAGTCAGACAGGGCCGCGGCCCGGGCCAGCAGGGCTTCTTTTTCCCGGGCCAGCTCCAGGGCATCCTCCTGGCTCAGCTCCTGCTCGAGCCTAGCCAGGGCTTCAGGGCTGCCGGCGAGGGCCAGGAGGGCGATGCGGCTGTCCTCCCGGTTTTTGAGCCACCGCTGATACTCCTCATGGAGCCCGGCCCGGCGGCGGAATTCATCAGGGTCCGGGGCCCCGGCCTGCTCCAGCAATCGGGCTAAGGCCTTCTGCTTGTTTTCCTGCAGGGCCCTGAGGTGTTCCAGATGCTCCCGGGCGGCTGTCAGGCGGTTTTCCAGGTCCCCCCTGGTTTTCTGGTTCTCCCGGGCCTCTTTCAGGTCCCGCCGCAGGGCGTCCAGGTGCTCCACCCCCGCCTCATCCGGAAGGGGGCGGCTACACGCCTCCAGCAAGGCCCTCAGGCGACTGCGGGCCTCGGCCAGGTAGGACTCGGCCTCCCCGAGACGCAGCCGGGCCTCTTCCACTTTGGCCGAAGCCTCCCGGGCCCGCTCCACTGTCTGCAGCACGGCCTCAAAGGCCTCCGGCTGCAGCTCGGGGGTGAAGCCGTGCTCCACCGCCCAAGCGCGCCACTTGCTCTGCCAGGCTTCCAACTCCTGGCGGGCCTGTCTGGTTTCCTCGGCGGCCTGCTGCAAGCGTTCCCGGCTTTCCGCCAGTTGCGCCGCGGCCCGGTTCATTTCCTGTTCTAAGGCCAGGCGATTCTGGAGCTCCTGAGCGGCTTGGTCCAGGTCAGCGGCTAGGCGCTCCAGGTCCTCAAGCCCTTCGGGGGGTGGGTCGGCCACTTGGCGAGCCCGATCCGAAAATTCCTCCTCAGCGGACAGAAGGCGGCTTTCCAGTTCGGCGATTTCCCCCTGCAGGGTGTGGATCCGATCTTTCACCTGTTGCATTTCATCTGCCACGGGGGCCAGGCGGGCTCTGGCCTGCCTGAGCTGGTGCCGGTGCCACAGGAAGGCCGCGGCCCCGAGAAAAATGGCCAGCAAGACGGCCATATTGCCGGCCAGAGGAGAGGTGTAGAAGCTTAAAAAGGCGCTTGCCACAAAGCCGGCGGTGGCGACCAGGATTCCCAGCCACCACGGGAGGGGAGTATACCCAGTCTCCAGTTGCTGCCGGAGGAAAGTCAGCCGCAGCCGGGCGTCATCCTGGCGCAGCCGGCGTTCCTGGAGCTGGGCGGTCCACAACTCCAGCCGGTGGCGCAGGGTGCGGAGCAGGCTCAGGATTTCCTTTCTCTGCCGGAGTTCTTCCGGGTCGGCTGGGACCGGCAGCGGGGTCTGGTCAAGGCGGCGGCGGGCCTCCTCCAGCTGCCGTTGGGCGGTCTCGGTCTCCTCCTCCAGGAACCTCTCCTGGATCTGGAGCTGCTCCAGACGCCGTTCCATAAGGATCAGCCGGCGGCCAAACTCCTGCACCTGCTGACGCACCGCCACCGAGGTGTCCACCCGGCTCAGGCGGGCGGTGTCCCAGTCCGGGCCCAAATCCTGGAGGCGGCCCTGGAACTCCTCCTGGGCTTGATTCAGGCGGCGGCGCAGCAGGGGGAGCTCCGCCAAGGCTGCAGCGATTTTTTCCCGTTCACCGTAGGCTGCCTCAATGTGCTCCCGCTGGGCCAGCAGGACTTCATCCACCGGAATCTGCTCCAGACGCTCGGCCAGGCGGGCGGCTTCCGCCTCCCGCTCCCGAAGGCTGAGATCGAGCTGCTCCAGGTCCTCGGTAAGGTGCTCCAGCTGCTCCAGGCCGTGGGGCGGGAAGTCTTTTACCTCCTCCAATTCCTGCACTTTCTGCTGTGCGGTGAGGAGCATGGCCCAGGGTTCCCGGGCCTGTTCCAACTGCTCCAGGCGCCGCAGGCGGCGGCGCAGGTTCTCCAGTTCCTCAAACTCCCGGCGGGCCCGGGCCTCCAGTTTCTCCTTCTGACGGCGGCAGGCGGCATAGGCAGCGGCCTGTCCCTCCACGTTTTTGATGTCTCTGGCGAGGTCCCGGAGACGGTCGGAGAGGGTATTGAGGCGCCTTTTGGCCCGGGGGGCCCAAAGGGCGGCCAGTTCTTCGTCAATGCTTTTCAGGGCCGCGGGCACGGAAGCCGGCCCCAAGCCGGCGCTGGCCGAAAACAGGCGGCCCCGCACCTCCTCTCGGGTCAGCACCTCCAGACCCTGCAGCTCCTTGAGGCCGATGGCGAAGATGTGCTCAAAGGTGTCCCGGTCCATTCCTCCCAACAGGAGTTCCCCGGGCTCCCCCCGGCGAGGGGCCTCCTCGGGGGTAAGGATAGTGGCCTGGCGGCCCAGGCGTTCCACTGTGACCAGGCGACCGTCCTGCATGCAGAGGAGGAGCCGCCCGCCGTGGCTGCCCCCCAGGAGGGGCTGATAGTCATTCCCGGAGCCCTTCCGCCTGAATCCGAAAAGCACAGTGCGGATGAAGGCCATCAGGGTGGTTTTGCCGCTTTCGTTGTCCCCTACGAATAGAATCAGCCCCGGCGGCAGCCCGTGGAGGCCTTGGCCGCGGTAGATGCCGAAGCCCTCTATGTGAAAGCCGCTGATGTACATTGTCCGGGACCGCCTCCCTGATCAATCCTCTTCCTCCTCCAGGAGGAGGTCCAGCGCCAGGCTTTCCGCCTCTTCCAGGAGGGTCAACCAGTCCCCGGAGGCAAGCTGGGCCAGCCGCACGGCCAGCAGGCGGTGCTCGGGACGGCGGCTCAGTACTTCCTGGAGCACCCGGGGCGGGTCCGGGTCATGGCGAAGGTGGTCAGCGGCCCTCAGCAGGTCGCCGATGAAGTCCTGCATCTGCCGGCGGCGGGCCAGGTCCACCGGGGGCCGAGTGCGGAGAAAGGTGGATTCCAGCCAGACAAAGGCGGTCTGTCCTGCCTCCCCTTCCCGCAGGGGTTGGGTGAGGTCCCGCTCCAGGTCCAGTTTGCGCAGAAGGGTGTGGAGCCGGCCTCGTCCCGTCAGGCTGAGGCGCCAGACAGCCCCCCGGCCGGCGGCCCGGGTCCGGATGTCCTCCTTGAGGCGGGCCAGCTCTTCCAAAAGGTCATTGAGGTTGTCCAGGGCGCTGATGTCCAGGGTTTCCACAAACCAGCGCACCGTGTCAGTAGGCACGAATTCCGGCACGGGCCGGCCGCCGGCGTCCACCCGCACCAGGAAGCAGCCCCGGGCTCCGGTCTCCCGCACATTGCGCCCCTGGGGGGTGCCGGGGTAAACCACGCAGGGGGCCTCCTCCCGCAGGATGCGGGCGTTGTGGATGTGGCCCAGGGCCCAGTAGTCCATGGGGCAGCTCACCAAATCGCTGAGGGAACAGGGAGCATAATTGTCATGGTTGGGGTCGCCCCCCACATTGCCGTGCAGCACGCCGATGGCAAAGGGGCCGTCCACTTTCCGGGGAAAACGGGGCACCAGATTGTCTTTGATTTCCCGGGTGGGGTAGCTGATGCCGTACACGCGGGCCAGAATCTCATCCCCCTGCCGCACTGCAAACTGCTCCACCCTATCGCCGCCGAAGCGGTGGACACCCTCGGGCAGGGCAAGCTCCGCCTCCCACCCCGACAGGGGGTCGTGGTTACCGTGGGCCACAAAACACTGCACGCCTGCCTCCGCGGCCCGCCTTAGGGACTCCCGGAAGCGGAGCTGGGCGCTCAGGCTCCGGTGGGCGCTGTCATAGACATCCCCGGCCACAATGAGAAAAGCGGCCTTTTCCTTGACGGCTAGGTCAATGATGTTGTCAAAGGCCTGAAAAGTGGCCCGGCGCAATACCTGGGCGATGTCCGGCTCCAGGGCGTGGAGGCCCTCAAAGGGGCTGTCCAGATGCAGGTCAGCGCAATGTACAAAGGAAAACCAGGGAGACTCGGTCATGTTTGATCCGGGCGAGGTTTCTTCCTTTATACCGCTGCCATGCCGAGAAGGCAACCGGCGGCGCTGCGGCCGGCCCTTTAAGGGATGTGGGTGTTGCCCGAGCCTGGTGCAGCGGCCTAGGCTCAGGTCCACCCGCCGGGGGGAGACTTATTCCATTGAAAGAGGGCCCGCAAAGGGCCAGACCAGCGTCACTCCAGAAGTTCCTTCAGGGCCAGGAGTTCCCTGCGGATGCTGTGAAGCAGGGCCAGGGCCTCGTTGCCCAGGGCCTGGGGAGGCGGCGGGGGAGAGTAAGCCTGGGAGCCCGGCGACCGGCGCAGTTGGCGCCGCATGGCGGCCAGGGTGAGCTTCTCTTCCTCCCGGAGGCGCTTGATTTCAAAGATGAGCTGGATGTCGGCAGGGCGGTAAAGGCGGTGGCGGGAGCGCCGTCGGGTGGGGCGCAGGATCTTCCCGGCGCTCTCCCAGTAGCGCAGCACATGGGCCCGCACCCCGGTGATGCGGCTCACTTCACCGATGGTGTAGTACGGTTTTTGCGGAATGTCCTGATCCACGCGGCCGCAGGACCCCCTCCTTATCCGGTCAAAAAGGAAACCTCAAATCATGATAGCACAAAAAGGCATGGTTTGAAAAAACTCTCCGAATTTTTCAGGGAGCAGGCGGCAAAAAGCTCGGGGGGGGTAATTTCACCACGTGGACCCTGAAACCATGCCTCCCGCTCCCGGTCTCCCTTTCAAGGCTTGGGCCGCGGGTTCGGTTAAGGAGGTGTGCCCCTACTTAATCAGCTCCAGCATTTCCCGGACAGCCCGGTCCATTCCCACCAGCACGGCCCGGGATACAATGCTGTGGCCGATGGAGAATTCTTCAAATTCCTGGCGGCCCCGGAAGCGCTTGATGTTCACGTAGTCCAAGCCGTGGCCGCACTTGACCCGCAGGCCCAGGCTCCGGGCGTGGCGGGCCGCGTCCAGCAACTCGTCAAAGAGCTTCTGGGCGGTGAGTTCATCCCTGGCTTCGGCATAGGTGCCGGTGTGCAGCTCCACCCACTGGGCCCCGGCCTCTTTGGCGGCATTGATCTGCTCCGGGTGGGGGTCCACGAACAGGCTCACCGTGAGCCCGGCCTCTTTGAGCTTCCTGATGTAATCCTTAAGAAAATCCAGGTTTCCCGCCACATTAAGGCCGCCTTCGGTGGTGAGCTCCTCTCTTTTCTCCGGCACCAGGGTCACCAAATCCGGCTTCACTTCGCTGGCAATAGCCAACATCTCCGGAGTGGCGGCCATCTCCAGGTTGAGGCGGGTCTTCACGGTTTCTCTGAGCAGCCGCAGGTCCCGGTCCTGAATGTGCCGCCGGTCCTCCCGCAGATGCACGATGATGCCGTCGGCCCCGGCCAGCTCCGCCAGGGCCGCCGCAGTTACCGGGTCGGGTTCATCTATCCGGCGGGCCTGGCGCACCGTCGCCACATGGTCCACATTCACTTCCAACTTCGCCACGCCTTGTGCCTCCTGATTTGGATGGATGAAAGCAAATCCGGCCTCGCCGCTGCTGTGGGCGACGCCGGTTTTTTAGCCTTGCTGCTTTCGGTTGGCGCCTTCCCTTTCCTTGAGCATCTTCAGCAGTTCCCAGGTTCTGGCCTCCATGGCCGCCTCGGCTGCCGGAGTGTCATGGTGGTAACCCACTAGGTGCAATAGGCCGTGTATCAGGTAGAAGGCCAAAAGTTCTTCAAAGGGCCAGCCGGCCTGGGCGGCCTGACGCCGGGTGGTTTCCAGGGAAATCACCACCTCTCCCAGAACGGGAGGTGGGCCGTCCTGCCTTTCCCGGTTGGTTACGGACCGGACTTCGTTTGCCCCTTCCCAAACTTCACCCTCCAGATCCACCGGAAAGGCGATGACGTTGGTGGGACCGCGGCGGCCGAAGGTCTCCCGGTTGAGCTTGGCCATGGCCCGGTCATTCACCAGGGTGAGGCTTACCTCCCCCCTTGACCAGCCCAAGGCGTCTAAGATTTTCCCGACTGTGGTTCTCAGGCTCTCCCGGTTTATGGCTGTTTTTCTTTGCCGGTTGTTTATCCAGATCCTCATGGACTTTGGTCTTGACAACAGGTTGGGGGTACAGCACCCGCTGATGGAAGATGCCGCTCAGAATCTTGCTGCAGTGATTGGCAATGAGGTGGAGCTCCTTGAGGGTCAGCTCGCATTCATCCAGTTGGCCGTCCGCAAAGATATTGTTGACGATTTTCTGCACCATGCCCTGGATGCGGGCAGGAGTGGGATCGTCCAGGGTCTTGGAGGCCGCCTCTACCTGATCGGCGATAAGCACCAGCCCGGCCTCCTTGGTCTGGGGCCGGGGCCCCGGATAGCGGAAGTCATCGCTGTTGACCTGCTGGGGATTGGAGGCCTGGCTTTTGGCCTTATGATAAAAGTAGCTGATGAGGGAGGTGCCGTGGTGCTGCTGGATGATATCCACAATGCGGTCGCCCAGCCGGTTTTTGCGAGCCAGTTCCACCCCGTCCTTGACATGGGAGATCAGAATCAGGCTGCTCATGGAAGGGGCCAGTTTTTCGTGTTTGTTTTCGCCCCCGAACTGGTTTTCCACAAAATAGGCAGGCTTTTTGATTTTGCCGATGTCGTGATAGTAGGCCGCGGCCTTGGCCAGCAGGGGGTTGGCCCCGATGGCCTCGGCAGCGATCTCCGCCATCTGTCCCACCACCAGAGAATGGTGGTAGGTTCCCGGCGCTAGGAGCATCAGGTCTCTGAGCACCGGCTGGTTGAGATTGAGCAGCTCCATGAGACGGATGTCGGAAGTATAGCCGAAAGCCGCCTCAATGAGAGGAGTGAACCCCAGGACCAAGATGGCGGTGGCCAGCCCGGCCCCCAAGCCGAAGGTCAGGGCCAGGAGCAGCTCCCGCCCGGTGAAAGGATACTGCATCAGTTTGATGGCAGTGATCAAGATCAGGTTGGCCAGGCTCAGGGCCAAGCCGGCCCGGATCAGATCCCCTCGCTGGCGGCAGCGCCTGACTCCCCAGACGCCCACAAAGCCGGCGCTCAGGAAGTAAATGAACAGGGGGAAGGCCTTGTCCAAGAGCAATGCCGCCAGAATAGTGGTGAGAAAGGCCATCACCACGCCGGTTTCCAGCCCCAGGAACAGGGCGGCCAGCATAGGGGCCAAGGCGATGGGCCAGCCGTAAACCAGATTGCTGCCGGTTTCCGGCGCCACCCGGCCGATGACCTCTCCCAGCTTCAGCAGGCTGAAATTCAGCAGGGTGGAGGCCAAAAGCAGCGTGGCCAGGAAGGACAAGTCCCGCAATTTGCTGGGGAACCGCTTCAGGGCCAGCCGGCTGAGATGATAGGCCAGCCCGAAGAGGATGACCAGACTGAGAAAAATCCCGGTAAAAATGAGGGCCCTCCGGCTTTGGGGATAGACCAGGCTCTGGGCCCTCAGTTTGGCCAGGTGCAGGGGTGTGAGGCGTTCCCCCTCCCGCACGATGATTTCCCCCCGTTTCACCTGGAAATAGGTGGGCCGGAAAGCCCTCAGCACCGCCTGCTGGCGCTCCTGGGTCTCGGCCAGGTTGTAGGTAATGTTGGGGGTGAGCAAAGCCTGCACCAAATCGCAGGCCAGCCAGCGCTCGGTGGGAGAAAAATCCGCGGCCACCTCCCGGCAATAGCTGGCCACCGGCTTGCGGAGATTATCCAATTCCAGGAAGGGGTAAGGCGGCTTGATGATTTGCTCTTGGCGGGAAGGCAGCCGCCGCAACAGGATCTCCTTGTCCCCGGATTTGGGCAGCGAACTGCGGTTGATTACCCCCCGGCGGCAGAACCGGCTGACCACCTGATTCACCAAGGCCTCAATGGTCGGAGGAAATCCCGCCTCCACCAGCAACTTGAAAGTGGCAGGGGGCAGATCGGCCCCCAGCAGCTTGTCAAACTCCGGTTTTAGTTTCTGGAGACCAGCTATCAGCTCCGGGGTCAGGGTCTTGGTCTTAAGGAAGGATTCCGAGGGGGTCTGGCCCAGAGTTGCGGCCAGTTTCCGGTATTCCTGGCGCATGAATGCAAAGGCCTGCTGCAGTCGCTCCTGGATGCGGGCGGCGGCCTGCTCGTCCAAATCATAGACCGGCGGGACTTGAGCCAACAGTTCCTGCCGGCGCTTGGCGGAGGTCTCCACATCCTCCACCAGGAAATCGCGGGCGGCGGCCTGCTCGTCCAAATCATAGACCGGCGGGACTTGAGCCAACAGTTCCTGCCGGCGCTTGGCGGAGGTCTCCACATCCTCCACCAGGAAATCCCGGACAGCCTTTACTTCTTCCTGGGCGAGGTCCCCCACCTTGTATTTTTGGTAGAACTTGTGGGGCGGCGGCGCCAGAAGGAGCGCGATGGCCAGACTCAGGCCCAGAAGCAGAGCAATTTTGCCGGCCCGTTCCCTGTTCTTGGGGGAGAGAAACTTACCGGAAGCCCAACGATCCCAGCGGTAGCGCAGG
>JAFDHU010000358.1 GCA_019308625.1 Deltaproteobacteria bacterium | reverse complement strand
GTGGTGCCGGTTCGCTTCGTGGCCGAAGAGCTGGCGGCCGCCCTGCTGCCCCGCCTGGCCCCCGGCTCCCGGGTACTGCTGGCCCGAGCCCAACAGGCCCGGGAAGTGCTGCCGCAAACCCTTGAGGAGCACGGTGTGCAGGTGGACGTGGTTCCGGTGTACCAAGCCCGCCGCCCTCTGACGCTGCCGCCCGAGGCCATGCCTTTTCTGGAGGCTGGAAAGGTGGACCTCCTCACCTTCACCAGTTCGGCCACGGTGCACCACTTTGTGGCACTGGTAGGCCAAGAGAAATTTCAGGAGTTGGCCGAACGTGCGGTGGTGGCCGCTATCGGCCCGGTCACTGCGGCTGCCTTGGGAGAGTATGGGGTAAAACCCCAAATTCAGCCGCAGGACTATACCATCCCGGCCTTGGCCGCGGCCATAAAAAAATATTTCGCCGAACCCCTCCACCACCTCGCCGCTCCCGCGCCTGGTGGCAAATGAGGCTGTTTTTGTCTTACCCTTTCCCCAGCAGCCTAAAGTTCTTTTGTCCTCTCTACGAAATACTTTGTAATCGTTTTAAATTCTATGGTATGGTAGCGCAGGTTCATATCAAACTAGCCAGAGGCAGAGATGACCGCCATTGTGTTGATGTTCCTGCTGAGTGCTTGTTTTGTTGCTTCCCCGGCTGTGGCCCTCTCTGAGAACCTTTCCGAGCAGCTTCTCCGCCAGCAGGTGGAGACGCAGCTAAAGCAGGGAAATTACGAGGAAGCCCTGGAGCTCCTGGAACGGGCCTGGCGGGCGGGCCCCCGCACCCCGGAAAAGGCCTTTTTGCTGGGCAAGGTCAACCAGCGCCTGCTGCGCTACCGGGAAGCCCAGCGCTATCTGGAAGAGGCAGTACGGCTACGGCCCGACTTCCCGGAGGCCCGGTTGCTGTTGGCGGAAACCCTCATCGCCCTGGATAAGCCCCGGGAAGCCGAACCGCACCTTAAGGCCGCCCAGGCTGCCGGCTATGAACCCGGACGCACCGCCTTCCTGCAGGGAATGGCAGCCTTCAAGCAGAAGCGGTTTTCCCAGGCAGTGGAGCACTTCCGCCAGGCCCAGCAAGATCCCCGGCTGGCCCAGGAAGCCAAGTTCCGGGAATCCATGGCCCTGGCTTCCTTAAACCGCCTCACCGAGGCCCGGCGCCGCATGCAAGAGGCGGTCCGCCTTAATCCCCGCACGCAAACCGCCGCCCTGGCCCAGGGCTACGTCCAGGCCCTGGATGTGCTCCAGCGGGGCGCGCGCCGGTTCCGTTTCAACGCTGCCTTAGGGTTTGACTGGGACTCCAACGTCACCCTGCAGCCCGGCGAGCCAGCCGCGGCCCAACTGGTTTCCGGCCAAGGCGACCTGGTTTACACCCAACTGGCCAACTTTCAGTACAACTTGGTGCCCCGCGGGCCCTGGGCCCTCTGGGGGCTGTATTCCTACTACCAAAACTTTCACCGTCGTCTGACCAAATTTGACATGATGAGCCACACCGTGGGGTTCATGCCCATGTACACTTGGCCCACCAGCCGCTTCTGGATACCTCTCACCTTCAACTACACCGAAGTGGAGTCCGATAAGTACTACACGGCCTTTACCATGGTGCCGTCCTATCTCCAGATGATCGGGCGCAAGTGGGGCATTGAAGGCAATCTGCGTCTGGCCGACCGGAATTACTGGTTTCCCACCACCTTCACCCAGGATGACCGCACCGGCCGCAACCTTGCCGTGTCCATCGCCGGGTATTATTTTTTTAAAAACCAGGCCGGATATGTGCAGATGCGGTTCATTTACGAGCATTTCTTCACCGATGGCAGCAACTGGGACAGCGATGCCTTCCACCTTAGCCTGTCGACCCTTTATCCTTTTACCAATAAATTCAGGTTCAGGGGGTTTGTGGATCTGATTTTCCAGCCATACCAAAACCCGTTTTTTGACGGCAATCCTCTGACGGCCAACCCCAAGCGGGATGACACCATCCTGGTGCTGGGAGTGGAAGCCGGTTACTCCATCTGGAAAGGAGTGGAATTCAACGCTCATTATTATTACATCCGGGACGACTCCAACATCGCCCTTTACGACTATCGGCGCCACATCATCGGCGGCCAGGTGGCCTACCGGTATTAGCAGGTGTTGAAAAACCTTATTTTTGTCACCCTGAACGAAGTGAAGGGTCTGAAACTGACTGAAATTACTAGATTCTTCGCTCCGCTCAGAATGACCTC
>JAFDHU010000028.1 GCA_019308625.1 Deltaproteobacteria bacterium | reverse complement strand
GCCCGCAAACCCAAATAAAAGGCAATCAATGCAGCGGCAACGATACCAAATGAAGAAAGCTCTCTACCAAAGGACCTCCTACCGCCGGCCCGGCCCTTATGGACGGAGGATTTTGCTGCTTGTTTTGGTGGCAGCGCTGGCCGCCCTGGCCGCCAACCTGTGGGCTGCCCCCGACGAACACTATGAAGCCCTGCGTCTGGCCAGCGAAGCCTTCTATGAAATCTCCCACAAGCACGTTACCCCCAAAAGCGAAGCGGAGATGATTGAAGGCGCCTTGCGGGGCATGATGAACTCGCTGGACCCGGATTCCTCTTATCTTACGCCGGCGGAGTATCGGGAGCTCCAAAAGGGCAACCTGAGACCGGCGGCGGATGCCGGCATGGAACTGGTGTTCAAGGACAACTTCCTTACCGTGGTTTCCGTGCAGGACGGGGGGCCGGCCTTCCGGGCGGGCATCCGTCCGGGTGATCACATCATCAAGATCAACGGCCAGCTCATCCGCAACCTCACCACCCAGGAAGGCATCCGCCGGTTCCAGGGAAATCCGGGCACCAAAATCAAGGTCATGGTGCTGCGCAACGGCCTCATCAAACCCCTGGACCTGGAAGTGACCCTGGCTCCCCCCAGACCGCCCCGAGTCACCCGGCAGATGCTGGCGGACAACCTCCTTTATGTGCGGGTAGCCGGATTTACCAACGACACCCCGGCAGAGCTGGCCACCGTGCTGAAGGAGGCCCAACACCGCCGGCCGCCCGTGACCGGGGTGATCCTGGACCTGCGCAACAATGCCCGGGGCTCCCTGGAGCAGGCGGTGCGCACTGCCTCACTGTTCGTGGGGGCCAAAAAAATCGTCTCCACCAAGGGGCGCAAACTCGTCACCGAGCAGCATTTCTATGGCAAAGAGCGGGACAAGCTTTTCAAGTCCAATCTGCCCCTGGTGGTGCTGGTAGACCAAGGCACGGCCCGGGCGGCGGAAATCGTCGCCGCGGCCCTCAAGTCCCATGCCCGGGCCACCCTTCTGGGAACCAAGACCTTCGGCCTGTGCGGCATCACCCGGGTGCTGCCTCTGAAAGACGGCTCTGCTCTGATTATGACCGTGGCCCACTGCTATACTCCCCAGGGCAAGAAAATCACCGGCAACGGCCTGACCCCGGATGTGGAAGGCAAAGAAGCAAAACCCGCGGCCCTCAGACCTGTCGGCGCCCCCTGGCCGCCGCCCGAGAAGGACCCCTGGGTCAAACAGGCCATTGACCTCATAAAAAAAGGGGCCCGGGGCGCTTGGCTTGGAGAGCCACGGCGTTTTTGGCAGGATGACGGTACTGCAGCGAAAAGCTGACACCACCATCTGGACTACGTGACGGATAAGATGCAAGGAAAGTCTCCAGTAATGTTCAAGGTTATCCGAAAGGGCACCCTGGCCTTGGCGGTCGCGGCGGTGGTACTGCTGGCCCTGGGGGTGGGGCTGGGCCCGGTGTTCCCCAGCCATGTCGGGACCCTGCGCCTGCTTCCCGGCGCGGCCGCCCAGACTGCGGCGCCGGCTTCCGGCTATAGCGACAAACTCCAGGTGTTCGCCCAGGTTATTGACTTGATTCAGCAGAACTACGTGGAGCCCAAGGGCAGCAAGGAAATCATTTACGGTGCTATCCGGGGGGCGCTGAGCACCCTGGACCCCCATTCCTCCTTCCTGACCCCGGAGGACTTCCGGGAGCTCCAGATTGAAACCAAGGGCCGGTTCAGCGGCATCGGCATTGAAATCACCCTGAGAAACCGCATCCTGACCGTGGTCTCACCCATTGAGGGCACCCCGGCCTTCCGGGCCGGCCTGCAAGCCGGAGACCAAATCATCAAAATCAACGGCAAGCCGACCCGGCATATCTCCCTGACCGAAGCGGTGCGTCTTATCCGGGGGCCCAAGGGCACCAAAGTCACCCTGACCATCAACCGGGAGGGCTTTGTCAAGCCCCGGGATTTCACCATTGTCCGGGATATCATTCCCATCCGCAGCGTCAAGGCCCGGATTATCCCTGGCGGCATCGGCTATATCCGGGTGGCCAGCTTTCAGGATCAGACAGACAGAGACCTGCGCAACTATCTGCATAAGATGCGCCTGACCCTAAAGCCCTTCCGGGGCCTTATCCTGGATTTGCGCAACGACCCCGGCGGCCTGCTGGAGCAAGCGGTGCAGGTGGCGGATGAATTTCTCAGCCACGGGCTCATCGTTTATACCCGAGGGCGCAGCCCCAGGGAACAGAGCATGAATTTTTATGCCCGGCCGGGCCAAGAAGGAGAAATCCGTAACTTTCCCCTGGTGGTCCTGATTAATGAGGGCAGCGCCTCGGCTTCGGAAATCGTGGCCGGGGCCCTTAAAGACCGCAAGCGGGCGCTGGTGGTGGGCACCAAGAGCTTCGGCAAAGGCTCCGTCCAGACCATCATCCCCCTGGAGGACGGTTCGGCTCTGCGCCTGACCACGGCCTACTATTACACCCCCAGCGGCCGGACCATCCAGGAAAAGGGCATCCTCCCGGACATCCAGGTCAAAGAACGGGAAATTCCCCCGGGCAAATCCCTGCAGGCCTTGCGGGATGAAGCCCTGGAACGCCATATGCGGGGGGAAGGCCTCACCGACAAGCCCTGGAACCAACCTTTGACCCCGGAGGAACTCAAGCGGGATCCGGTGCTGGCCAAGGCCGTGGAGGTTATCCGGAACTGGCCTCCCAAAAAACTGGCCCGCCGCCGGCCTTCATCGCCGTAGATGTCCCCTGCCGTCCCGCCCTCCCTGCCGTTGGTAGCCATCGTCGGCCGGGCCAATGTGGGCAAATCCACCCTGTTCAACCGCCTCACCCAGAGCAGCCAAGCCCTAGTGGACGACGAGCCCGGGGTCACCCGGGATCGGCTGTTCGGCACCGTCACCTGGGACCATCACTCCTTTGTCCTGGTGGACACCGGCGGTCTTACCAGCGGCGACGATGAACTGGGGAGCCTGGTGCGCCGCCAAGCAGAGGCTGCGGTGGCCGAAGCCGACGCCATTCTCCTGGTAATGGACGGCCAGGAGGGGCCGCAGCCAGCAGACGAAGAAGTGGTGGCTTATCTCCGGACCACCGGCAAACCGGTGCTGCTGGTAGTCAACAAGATTGACCACCCGGGTTTGGAGGCCAACCTGGCCGACTTCTACCGCTTCGGCCTGGCCCCCTTATATCCCGTCTCCGCAGCCCATAAAATCGGCCTTGCCACCCTGCTGCACGACTTGGTCAGCCGGCTGCCGCCGGTTTCCGAAGCCCCGGAGGAGGAGGCCGCTATCCGGGTGGCCGTGGTGGGGCGGCCCAATGTGGGCAAGTCCTCCCTTATCAACCGGATACTGGGAGAGGAACGGGTCATTGTCAGCGAGCGACCCGGCACCACCCGGGACGCCATTGACACCCCCTTTTCCTACCAGGGGCGGGATTATGTGCTAATTGACACCGCCGGCATCAAACGCCGCAGCCGCATGCTTCCGGGCCTGGAAAGATATATGGTCCTGAAGGCAGTGCGGGCCATTCAGCGCTGCCAAGTGGCGGTGCTGCTCCTGGACGCCCGGGAGGGGGTAACGCACCAGGACCTGCGCATCGCCCGCCTTATCCTGGATGAGGGCCGGGGCTGTTTGGTGGGGGTGAACAAATGGGACCTGGTAGAGCCCGGCGAAGGTCGGCGGGTTTTGGACCAGGTGAGGTCTGGCCTGGAATTTCTGGCCTTTGCCCCCATTCTGCCTCTGTCCGCCAAGACCGGCTACCATGTAGCCCGTCTCTTTCCCCTGATCAATGAAATCTACGAGCAGAGCGGCCGCCGGGCCGGGACCAGGGAGCTCAACCTGCTATTGGAGGACATCACCCGGCAGGTGCGCCCGCCTCTGTTCCGCTACCGGCCGGTGAAATTCTTCTATCTGACCCAGCCCGAAACCCACCCCCCTACCTTCGTGGCCTTCGTTAACCGGCCCGAAGGGGTGCCGGACTCCTACCGCCGCTACCTGGTCAGGCAATTGCGCCAAGGCCTGGGCATACCTTATGCCCCCATCCGTCTTTTTTTGAAAAGACGGCAGCGCCGCGGCCAGGGAAGGGCCCGGTCCCCGCGCCGGAAGAGGAATCCTTAGGCCCGGACTGCTGGGTCCAATCCTGGCCGGTGGCAGCTCGCGGGAGAAATTTCCAGGGGAAAAGCGGGGTGGAAGGTTTTCTTTGCCAGAAGGGGAAAAATGAAAAATCAGGGAAAAAATGTTTCCCTCCCGGCCTCAATGCCGGTTAGCGGAATTATCAACCTAAGAGAACTGCGAGTATCAGGCCTTGACCAAGCGCAACTGCGGGGGACGGCTTGGTTTAAGTTTCTGGCGTTGAACTTTATCCTGCTTGAGAACGTTTTTCATCCGGATGCCGTTGATAAGAAAATAAGCGATAACGGCGCGTTCCCAAGCCCGGGTGGGCTCGTCCTGGGAAATGCGGTCTTTGTAGTGGTTAAGAAGTGCCAGCAAGTCTGCATCATCCAAGGCCAATACTCGATCAGCAATCATTTCAATAGTTTCTGGGACCATGCGGGGGAGCCTTCCTAACTTGGGGAAAGGTTAACAAACTTACCAATAATTTCCTAAAAAAAATTCTTTGTCAACAAAAAGAACTTGACATTTTCAACTTTTTTCTAGATCTGCGATAACCCGGCACAGGCGTTGGGTTTCCGCGGCCAGAATTTTTTCGCCTTGCTCCGCCGTGGCCCTGGAGGGATCGCCCCAGACCCCGCCAGGCCAGAAGCGCGTCTTATCCCGCACCAGGATGTACTTGGGGAACGCGGGCCATTCCGCGGGGGCGGTGCCCTGCACCAGATGAGGTAGAATGGCCAGCATCAGCGCGGTTTCCACTTCGCCGGCGTGGCCGTCCCCTTTGGTGCTCACCAAATCCGGCTGTTCCGCCAGCACTTCCCGCAGCAGCTCCAGGATATTGACCACCGCCACCCTGACCTGGGGGAGTTTCTCCAGCAGGCGTTCCCCGGCCTCCACGACCGCGGCCATGTGAGTGCTCCCGGCATGGCCGCTCAGAAATACCAGATTTTTCAAGCCCTGACGGTGAAACTCCTGTCCCAGGTCCACCAGCAGGGCTTTCAGAGTGCCGCTGGACAGGCTCACAGTGCCCGGATGCTCCCGGGTGGAGCGGCAAATGCCGTAAAAAATGGGCGGCGCCACCAGCACCGGGCGGAGCTCCGCTGCCCGCCGGGCCACCTCCAGGGCGTGGAAGGCGTCGGTGCCCAACGGCAGGTGGGAACCATGCACCTCCACCACCCCCAGGGGCAGGATGACTGTGGCGGTTTGCCGGCGCCACTCCTCAAAAGCTGGCATGGTAAGGTTCTCCCAGTTGGCCATGCTTTCTCCCTTCTGGAAAAAATTTTTAGTAGAGACGCCGCCAGTGTCAGGCCATGAATTTCACTCCCTTGTTATCCCACCCGGGCCACCTGTGCAAGGATTATTCCCCGCTTTCCGAAAAAAATCCTTGACTACGCTGTTACCCCTGGCTATAAAAGTCAGTGTTTTGTACCAAAAAGCACAAGGAGTAGACCTTGGAAATCCCCGAGGCCTTATACGATTTTTCCTACGTCCTGGTGTTTTTGGTGGCGGCGGCTTTGTTCGCCGTGGGTCCCCTCATCCTCGCCTATTTCATCGCCCCCAGAAGCTTTGGCAAAACCCGTGACGAAACTTATGAATGCGGCATGCCCATCCTCAGCAGCGCCTGGGTCCAGGTGGCGGTGATTTACTACCTGTTTGCCCTGCTGTTTTTGGCCTTTGATGTGGATGTGCTCTTTCTCTTCCCGGTGCTGCTGGCCTACGGCAAGGGCTATATCTGGCGGGACTTAGTTGAGATTACCATCTTCATTGGCATTCTCTCCCTGGTAATTGTTTATGCCTGGTGCAGGGGGGTATTCACTTGGAAGCGAAAACCGGAGAACCTTTGATTAAGATCGGGCTTCTGGAGGAAGCCTTGAATCTGGCTCGGGCCAACAGCCTGTGGCCCATGACCTTCGGCTTGGCCTGCTGCGCCATTGAAATGATGGCCGCGGGCGCGGCCCGCTTTGACCTGGACCGGTTCGGGGCCGGCGTTTTCCGGCCCTCGCCCCGGCAGTGCGACCTGATGATCGTGGCCGGCACCATTTCCAAAAAGATGGCGCCGGCGGTGGTGCGCCTGTGGGAGCAGATGCCCGCCCCCAAATGGGTTATCGCCATGGGTAACTGCGCCATCTCGGGTGGGCCCTTCTATTACCCCACCCAATATGCCATCGTCCCCGGCGCAGACCTCATCATTCCCGTGGATGTGTACGTACCGGGTTGTCCGCCCCGGCCGGAGGGGCTCATTGAAGGCATCCTGATGCTGGAAGAAAAAATCACCAAACGGGGCCGCCTCAGGAAGTTCAGAGATGTTAAGTGAAAATATCAAAAAGGCCTTGGGGCCGCTGGGTCTGGAAAAGGTGGCACCGGGGGACTACGCCAAGACCGGCTACCATTTGGAGGTGGCGGCCGCCCCGAACCAGATGCCGGCCGTGGCCCAGGTCATGCGGGATCAGGGCTGCTTTTTGGAATCCCTAACCGCCCTGCACTTCCGGGAGCACTTCACCCTGGTGTACCACTTTGCCCACTACGAGGAGCTTTGCCGCACCGTGGTCAAGGCAGTGCTCCCCCTGGGGCAGCAGGCCCCCACCATCAGCCATATCTACCCGGGAGCCAACTGGTATGAGCGGGAAGTCTACGACCTCTTTGGCATCCGCTTCACCGGCCACCCGGATCTCCGGCGCATACTTCTGCCTTTTGAGGCTGATTTCCATCCGCTGTTGAAACAGTTTGAAGAAGAAGCGGAAAAGAGCGAGACCAAAGCCGATGCTTGAGCCCCTGGAAGAAAAAACCTACATCCTGAATCTGGGTCCCCAGCATCCCAGCACCCACGGCGTGCTGCGGGTGGTGCTGGAGATGGAGGGGGAGTTCATCGTCAAAGCCGATCCGGACATCGGCTACGGCCACCGGGGCCATGAGCACATGGCTGAAAACCGGAACTACCTCCAGTTTCTGCCCAACATGGGCCGGGTGGACTACCTCCACGCCCTGGCTTTCAACCACGGCTACTGCATGGCGGTAGAAAAGCTCATCGGCCTGGAGGTGCCGGAGCGGGCCGAATTCATCCGGGTCATCACCGCCGAGCTGAACCGCATCGCCAGCCACCTCCTGTGGGTCGGGGCCTATCTCCTGGACCTGGGGGCCTTCACTCCCTTCCTTTACTGCTTTGACGACCGAGAAAACATCCTGGACCTATTGGACCGCATCACCGGCTCCCGCCTGACCTACTGCTTCTACCGCTTCGGGGGCGTGCCCCAGGATATTGACCAGGAGTTCATTGATGGCTGCCGGGCCTTTGCCAAGCGGCTGCGCCGCCGCTGGAAGGACTACGACAACCTGGTCACCAAAAATATCATCTTCATTGAGCGCACCAAGGGCATCGGGGTCATCACCAAGGAGCAGTGCCGGCTTTATGGCCTCACCGGCCCCATGGCCCGGGGCAGCGGCATCCCCTACGACATCCGCAAGTCTGAGCCTTACTCTGCCTACCCGCTGTTTGATTTTGAAATCCCCATCGGCGAAAACGGCGACATCATGGACCGCTATCTGGTGCGCATGCGGGAAATGGAGCAGAGTCTGCGCATCATTGAACAGGCTCTGGATAAGCTGCCCAACGGCCCCATCATGGCCGAAAAGGTGCCCAAGCGCATCAAGCCCGCGGCGGGGGAGGTATACGCCGCGGTGGAGACTGCCCGGGGCGAGTTCGGCTGCTATATCGTCAGCCAGGGAGACGTGAAGCCTTACCGCATTAAGCTACGGGTGCCGTCCTTTGCCAATCTGAGCATTTTGCCGGAGATTTCCCGGGACACCCTGGTGGCCGACTTCGTGGCTATCCTGGGCTCCATTGATGTGGTGGTGCCGGAGATTGACCGTTAGTCAGCCAAGGGGGGAAGGACTACCTTGGCAGCGGTTTGACCGGCTCACTTCTTGGCTCCCAAAACCGCAGGCTGAAAACTCATTATGGAAACGGCAATGACTATTTTCGGCAGCGACCTGTTTCGGATGATCGTCGGGCTCATCGGGGTCATCGCCTTGGTGTCGGTGAACGCCCTGTTCCTCATCTGGATGGAACGGAAAGTGGCCGCCCATATGCAGTTGCGTCCCGGGCCCATGGAAGTGGGCTGGCACGGTTCCATCCAGACCGTCGCCGATGCCCTGAAGCTGTTGGGCAAGGAGCTCATCACTCCGGCGGAAGTGGACCGGCCGGTGTATCTGCTGGCTCCCATCGTGATTTTTCTGCCGGTGCTGGTCTCCTTCCTGGTGATTCCCTTTGCCCCCAATCTCATCATCCGGGACATGAACGTGGGGGTGCTCCTGATTCTGGCCTTCGCCGCCCTTACCGTGCTGGCCATCCTCATGGCCGGCTGGGCCAGCAACAACAAATACTCCGCTTTCGGGGCCATCCGCTCGGTGGCCCAAAATGTGGCTTACGAAATTCCCCTGCTTATCACCGTGATGAGCGTCATCCTCATGGTGGGTTCCTTCCGGCTCACAGATATCGTGGCCGCCCAGGAAAGATACTGGTTCATCTTAATCCAGCCCCTGGCCTTCATCCTGTACATTACCTGCGCCACCGCGGAGACCAACCGGGCGCCTTTTGACCTTCCCGAGGCCGAATCCGAGCTGGTGGCCGGCTTCCATACCGAATACTCCGGCATGCGCTTCGCCCTCTTTTTCCTGGCGGAATACACCAACATGTTCATCGTCTCGGCCTTGGCCACCATCTTCTTTCTGGGGGGCTGGCGGGGCCCCTTTTTGCCTGGCTGGGCCTGGTTCTTCATCAAGGTCTACGCCATGATTTTCCTGATCATGTGGTTTAGGTGGACCTTCCCCCGGGTGCGCTTTGATCAGTTGATCACTTTTGCCTGGAAGATCCTGATACCCTTGGCCTTCGCCAATCTGTTGCTGACCGCCTTTCTGATGAAAATCTTTTGAGATCGGATGCCAAACTTAAAGGTTCTGAAGCAATGATCGGCTATTTCAAGAACATCTGGGTGGGTTTTTACAGCCTGCTGGCCGGCATGGCGGTCACCATCCGCCATTTCGTCAAGCCCATCGTCACCGTCCAGTATCCCCGGGAAAAGCTGGCCATGAGCCCCAGTTACCGGGGGCATATTGAACTTATTATTGACCCGGAAACCAAAACCCACCGCTGCATCGCCTGCGAGATGTGCGCCCGCATCTGCCCCTCCCAGCTCATCAGCGTGGAGGGGGTGAAGGTGGGCAAGAAAAAGCTCCCCACCAAACACTAGAAAAAGCTCCCCACCAAACACTATATCCAGTATCAGTATTGCTCCCTTTGCGGCCTGTGCATTGAATCCTGCCCCACCAACGCCTTGAAATGGTCCGATGAGTACCGCCTGGCCGGCTATACCCGGGAGTCCTGTGAAGTGGACCTCCTGGCCCGCCTCCAGTATCAGCAACGTATGCTGGGCTATCCGCCCACCCCTATCCCGGAACCGGTGCCCGAGGAGGAGGTGCCGGAAAAGGAAAAGCCTCCGGCCAAGAAGGCGCCGGAGAAGGAGAAGGCTCCCAAGGCCAAGCCCGAGGAAAAGGAAAAGCCGGAAGAGGTTGAAAAGGCCGAAAAGCCTGAGAAGCCTGAGAAGTCCGAGAAGCCCGAGAAGCCTGAAAAAAAGGAACCAGAAGAAGCAGCTCCGGCGGCAGAGGAGAAAAAAGAATGAAGGCCCTGTTGTTTCCCTTTACCCCGCAGGGTATTGCCACCC
>JAFDHU010000027.1 GCA_019308625.1 Deltaproteobacteria bacterium | reverse complement strand
TGATGTCGTTGATATTGCCCCCGGACACCCCCAGGGGGATGGGCCGCTCAAAGCGCTGGGTGTTGTCGCAGGCCGGGCGCTTGGGTTTGGGTTTGGGCCTGTCCGGCTTGCCGCGGGCCCAGGCCTCCCCCAGCCCGGCGGCCAGCAGGACTGCCAGGAATCCTGCCAACAACGCCAACAAAACCTGTTTTCTGCTTGACCTATGCATGGCCTTCCTCCTTCTGCAGCCAGATTTGGCGGTTGCGGCTGCCGGGGCATCCAGAGGGCCAGTCCTGGAAACCGGCAAACGCCAGGCCGCATCCCAAAGACTTCCCTCTTATTAGATGTTTGCCCGACTTATCTTGTTACTACTCCTCCTTTTCCTCCTTCATCAGCTCCCGGGCCGTCTCCATCAAGCGGCGCAGGGTCTGGTCCACCCGATAGTTCACCGTGTCGGGCTCCCAGGTGCCGTCCGGCAGGCGCCGGCCCGCGGGCAACCCAGTCAGCAGTTCAATGGCCTCGTCCACATGGCCCACGGCCCAAATATGGAATTTGCCTTCTTGGACGGCCTGCACCACCTCCTTCTTCAACATCAGGTCCTGGACATTGGCCTTGGGGATAATGACCCCGTGGCTGCCGTCCAGGCCTCGGGCCTTGCAGACCTTGTAGAAACCCTCAATTTTCCAGTTGACCCCGCCGATGGGCTGCATCTCCCCTCTCTGGGAGACGCTGCCGGTGATGGCGATGTTCTGCTTCAGGGGCACATCAGCCAGGACAGAGGTCAAGGCAATGAGTTCCGCGGCGGAGGCCGAATCCCCCTCCACCAGGCCGTAGCTCTGCTCAAAGGTCAGGCTGGCGGAGAGGGTCAGGGGCTTGTCCTGGGCAAAGCGGCTTTTCAGATAGCCGGCCAGAATAAGCACCCCTTTGTTGTGGATGTTGCCGGCCATCTGAGCTTCCCGGTCAATAGCCACCACCCCTTCCTTGCCCAGGGAATAGCTGGCAGTGATGCGGCTGGGCCGGGCAAACACATGGTCCCCCAGGGCATACACCGACAGGCCGTTGATCTGGCCCACCACCGCGCCGGAGGTTTCAATGAAGAGCATGCCCTCCTCAATGAACTCCTGCAGCTTCTCTTCCGGCAGGTCCGAGCGGTAGGTCTTTTCCTGGATGGCCTTTTCAATGTCAGAGCCGAAAATCACCTCATGAGTGTTGGTTTTGGCCCAGTAGTTGGCCTCCTTGACGATGTCCAGCACTTCCTTGAGCTGCAGGGTCAGCTTGCGCTGGTGCCCGGTGAGTTCCTGGGCGTACTCAATGAGGCGGGCCATGCCGGTTTTGTGCATCGGCAGGAGTTTTTCTTCCTGGCAATAGGCAGCCACCACGGCCGCAAAGTCCTTCAGGTGCTCCGGGGTCCTTTTCATCACTGAATCAAAATGAGCCTTGATTTTGAACAGCTTGGGGAAATCCTCGTCATAGATGTACAGGAGCTGATGGAGGTAGGGGTCGCCGATAAGAATGACCTTGATGTTGAGAGGAATGGGCTGGGGCTGCAGGGTACGGGTGGTGATGAAGCCCAGCTGTTCGGCCAGGTCCTCAATCTTGATTTCCTGCTCCTTCAGGCAGCGCTTCAAGGCCTCGTAAGAAAAAAACCAGCGCAGCAGATCCAGCACGTGGATGATGAGATAACCCCCGTTGGCCCGGTGGAGGGAGCCCGGCCGGATGAGGGTGAAGTCGGTGACCAGGGCGCCGAACTGGGCCCGGCGCTCTATGCCCCCAAAGAGATTGGTGTAATTGGGATTGTTTTCCACGATGACCGGCGCGCCCCTGGTTCCGGAGTTGTCCACCAGCACGTTCACCTGGTACTGGGTGAAGCTGGGCTCGGGCACCGGAAAGGGGAAGGGGCCCGCCGCGCCCGGCCGCCTTTTGAAATCGTCCACGTTTTTCAGGATGTCTGTTTCCACCTCCCGGAGATACTCCACCACCGCCGGCTGGTCGTGGTATTTTTCCACCAGCTCTTCAATGTAGCGGCCCACCACAGACAAGGCCACGTTCTGGTCCAGCTTTTTCTCCTCTTCGGCAAACTCCTTTTCCATGCGCCGGATCTTGCGGATGGCCTCGTTCATTTCCTCGTGCAGGGCGGCGGAGCGTTGCTTTAAGGACTCCCGCTCCTCCTCACTCAGGGCCTTGAGTTCCTCTTCGCTCAGGGGCTTGCCGTCTTTGCCCGGGAAGATCATCAGGCCGGTCTGGGAGATGTTGAGGATAAACCCTTCCTGGCTGGCCTTGGTGTCCAGCTCCTGGAGGATGGCGTTTCTGGCCTGGGTGAACTTCCGCACCAGGGCTTCCCGCTCGTTGGTGTAATCCTCGCTTTCAAAGACTTCGGGGATGCGGCTCCGCAGGCTGGCCACCAGCTCTTCCATGTCGGAGCGGAAGACCCGCCCCCGGCCGGCCGGCAGAGTCAGGGCCCTGGGGCGCTCCGGCTCTTTGAAGTTGTGGACGTACAAGAAATCGGGCGGGCTGGGCTCCTGGGCGGCCAGCTCTGAGACATACTCCTTGATGGTTTCCGTACGGCGGGACAGTCGCGGCCCGGCCACAAAGATATTGTATTCCGGATCCTTCAGGCCCAAACCGAATTCCAGGGCGTGCCGGGCCCGTTCCTGGGCCACCACTTTGGCCTTCATGGGGGTGAGGTCCAGAGTGGTTTCAAACCCCAACTCATTGGGGTCGCATTCGGCGCGCAGATTTTCAGGCTGCAATTCCCATATGCTATGAGACATAAGGCCTCCTTGGGGACGATATCCGGCGCGGCATGGTCAGGGTTGTATTACAGGGCCTCCGGGTGGAGGGAGCAAATTCTGGGACTCCGGTAATTCGGGCCTTCCAGTTGCACCGTGATGTGGGCGATGCCGAATTTGCGGGAAAGCAGCTCCTCCAAGGCCAAAACCAGACAGTCCCGATCCTGGCGGTCATCCACCACCGCATGGACACTTAAGGCATGCAACCCCGAGGCGATGGTCCAGACATGCAAATCGTGGACCTGCTTTACCCCGGGATGTCCCACCAGGGCAGCTTCCACCTGCTCCAGGTCAATGTGCTTGGGGGTTGACTCCATGAGGATGTCGGCCGCCTCCACTACCAGATGCCAGCTGCCGACAAAAATCATTACGGCGATAATGCCGCCGGCCAAAGGGTCAAACCAATACCAGCCCTTGAAGAAAATGGCCAACCCAGCAGCAATGACCGCCAGCGAGCCCAGGGAATCGGCCGCCAGATGCAGAAACGCAGACCTGAGATTCAGGCCGTGGCCTCGGGCCGGGTACAGGATCGCCACCCCGAACAGGTTGACCAGCAGGCCCAATGTGGCGATGACCAACAAGGGCCGGCTGTGAATCGCGGGCGGCTGAAAGAACCGCTGATAGCCTTCGTAGCAAATATACGCGGCCATGGCCCAAAGGGCAAGGCCATTCACCAGGGCAGCCAGAATCTCCAGGCGATGATAGCCGTAAGTCTTTTTGGGGGTAGGGGGTTTAAGAGTGAAATACAGGGCCAGCAAGCTTAGTCCCAAGGCCCCCACGTCGCTCAACATGTGGCCGGCGTCCGCCAGCAAAGACAGGCTGTTGGTGAGGATGCCCCCCACCAACTCCACTACAAAGAAAACCGCCTGGGAGGCAAAGGCTATGGAAAGACGCCGACGGCTGGCCTGGTGGCGGGGCGAATACAGATGGGCCTGGTGCGGTCCGGTCATTCCGCGTCCATTTCTATCTCCAGGATCTGATAAGCCCGCCGGCCTGCCGGGGTCTCCAGTTCCACCCGGTCTCCCCGCACCCGGCCCATGAGGGCCCGCCCCAGGGGGGAGGCAGTGGAAAGGCGGCCGTTGCCGGCGTCGGCTTCCAAGGGACCCACCAGCTTGAACTGCTGTTCCTTGCCGGTTTGCAGGTTGAGAATCCGCACCCGGGCGTTGAACCGCACCCGGTCGGGCGGCAGGTTGCTGCCCACCAGGACCTCGGCATTGGCCAGAATCTCCTGCAACTCCCGGATGCGGCGCTCCACCCTTTGGCGGCGGGCCAGAGTGCGCTGGAAGTCAGGCCCGGCCTCGGCCCCCCACTCCGGGGCATCCTCCAGGATTTCATGCACCAGCCGGGGGCGCTCCACCCGGCGGAGCAGCTCCAGTTCCCTCAGGAGTTTCTCATAACCGTCCCGGGTAAGGAGAATTTTTTCCATGTGCGGCAAGCTCTTCCTGAAAAAGCTGGGATTTTCTCCCTTCAAATATTATTCTTAACCAAAAAGGCAGGAGGGGTCAATATTACCGGGGTCCGATCCCCGTGTTTTCTTCTGCTCCGGGGGCCCGTCCCCCGGCTGTCTGCCTGGCCGGGGCTGGCGGGCCCAAATCTTGACCATGTTTTACCGCCTGTCCGACCGCTTGGCCCTGCGCTCCGCTTGGCGGCTCTACCGCTCGAAGCCCGGGGAGACCGTCCTGGTGATTAAAACCGGCGAGGCTTTTCCGCCCAGCCATCCCACCACCCGCCTCTGCCTGGACCTGCTGCGGGAAGCCGTGGCCGCCCGTCCGGTGCGCACCTTGGCTGATGTGGGCTGCGGCACCGGCATCCTGGCCCTAGCCGCCGCGGCCCTGGGGGTTCCCCGGGTGGTGGGGGTGGACATCCTGTCCAAGGCGGTCCGGATGAGCCGGGACAACGTCCGGGCCAACCGGCTGTCCCGGGCCGTCAAGCTGGTGCTAGGTTCCACTGAATGCCTGAAGGGCCCTTTTGACTTGGTGGTGGCCAACCTCCCGTGGGAGGTGCAACTGAGTAAAGTCTCCGAACTCCACCGCCTGGCGGCCCCCGGCGGCTGCCTCATCCTCTCCGGCTTCCGGGACAATCAGGAGGAAGGGCTGCGGGAAAACTACCGGAAGCTGGGCTGGCACCTGACCCGCCGGCTGGTGAAGGATTTCTGGCACCCCGAACTACCCCCGGACATCAGCTTCACCTGGGTGGCCTGGCGGCTGGAAGCGGCAACCCGAAACTGAACACAAACACGCCCGTAAGGCCAACTCTCCGACCCTTTGACTATTGGGCCCGAATCCTGCATTATTAGGCCGCGGTCAATCCACGCTACAAACCGGGGGAGTAAGTTCATGCACTTCGGACAGATTTTGATCCAAGTGTTTTCCTTACCCCGCACCTTCGGTACCTTCCCGGGTTGGGAAGAAATGTTCCGGGCCTACTGGGCTGACTGATCAGGCTTGCGCGGCCTGCCGCCGGGTGATGACCCCGGCGGAGGCGGGGCCGCGGACCCCGAGTGGGAGGACTTCATGCAATATCGGGAAGGCCGCATCGGCCGGATTTTTGTGCTGAGGCTGGAGGAAGGCGAACGCCTGCCGGACACCATTGAAGCCTTTGCCCGGGCCCAGGACCTCCAGGAGGCCATGGTCATCTATGTGGGCGGGGCCCGGGATGGCAGTCGGCTGGTGGTGGGCCCGGACGCGGGCCGCCCCGAGGCCATCGTGCCCCTGGTTCATACCCTGACGGGCATCCAGGAGGTATTGGGGGTGGGAACCCTCTTTCCCAACGAGGCGGGGGAACCGGTCTTGCACCTGCATGCCGCCGCTGGCCGGGAAGGGCGGGCCACCGTGGGCTGCAGCCGGGCCGGGGTGGACGTCTGGCTGGTGGGGGAGGTCATCCTCCTGGAACTGGTGGGGACCCAGGCCTTGCGCCGCCAAGACCCCAACACAGGGTTCGCCCTGCTGAGCCTGACTTAAGGCCTCTTGTCGCCCTTCGGAACCACCGAGGGGCCAGACAAGGACCCCGACTTCAGGATCAGACGGCGGGTAAAGACCCGCCTTAAACTCCAAAACCCCTTCGGCAGAGCCGAAGGGGTCGGGTAGGGCCGCTTTTCCGGATGGCGGTCAGGCTCTCGGCGGGTGGATGGTAAGCACCGGCACTTCGGCATCCCGGACCACCCGCATGCAGACGCTGCCGAAGATTTTGGCCTCCAAGCCCCGGCGGCCATGAGTTCCCATGATAATCAGGTCAACCCCTTCTTTCTTGGCTACTTCCAGGATCTTGTCCGCCGCTTTGCCTATCTCCACCCTGGTGACCAGTTTTTTGAAATTCTTGAAAAATTCCTGTTTGGCCGCTGCCATCTTCTGCTCAGCGGCTTTCAGCGCCTCTTGCTGCAACTGGCCCAGACTGACATGGGGTATAAAGGAGATGCTTTTCAGGTCCTCGGTGACAAAGACCACATGAAGCTCGGCATCAAAGGCGTTCACAAAAGTGGAGACCCAGGGCAGCAAACCCTCAAATTTTTCGGACAGGTCAATGGGAAAAAGGATTTTTTGCACTTGCTTCATCCAATAGTCTCCTTCACGGCGTGAGCATGGCTTTGTGAAAAATGTCATTATCTTCTACCAGTACCCGGAATCGATGTCAAGTCAAAAAGCCAGGGCCGCTGCCCGGCGGCCCTCCCTGAGACCGAGGCCCGGATGAAAAATCCCGTGAAAAAAACTCTTGCCAAACCCCAGATTGGTTATTATATTTCCCCCGCGATATTCCTGGATTGGAAAACCTTGCCTTAGTTCAAAAACTTAGGGAACAGGTACGGTGATGGAAATCGGTGAAATTCGCTTCAGTCGGGACCATATCTGGGTCCGCGCCGACGATGAAATTCTGGTCACTTTAGGAATAACCGATTTTCTCCAGGAAAAACTGGGGGAAATCTATTCTTTGCGCCTTCCCGAGGAGGGGGAGGAGATCATCAAAGAAGAGGCCTTCAGCGCGGTGGAGGCCCGCAACGGCCGCCGGGAGCTGATCGCCCCCATCTCCGGCGAAGTCATTGAGGTCAATTACGAAGCCCTGGAAGTTCCGGAGATCATCAACGAAGACCCCTTTGCCGAAGGCTGGCTGCTCAGGGTGGAGATGCCCTCCGGCCAGGAATTCGACGACCTCCTGACCGAGGAGGAATACGAGGAATTTCTAAGCGAAGAGGAAGAACTGGAAGAAGACTGATCACCTGCCCCCCAATTCTGTTTTGCTTCCCACCCAAGCAGGCAAGCGACCCCGGGGCCGGAGACATCTGTCCCGGTCCGCTTCCTTTGAATACTCATGCCGCCATTGTTTTCTGACCTGACATCCCGGCTCTGGAGGAACCTCACTTCCATCCGGCTCACGGTGATTCTGCTGCTGGTGCTGGCCCTGGTGGCCACGGTGGGCACGGTAGTGCCCCAGGGCGAGCCGGTGGCCCGCTATCTGGCCCGTTTCGGCCCCGGGATGGGCGGTTTTCTGGTGCGCATCGGACTTCATCACATCTACCGCAGCCCCTGGTTCCTGCTGCCAGTAGCTCTTTTAACCCTAAACCTCCTGGCCTGCCTCTTCCGGGGTCTGCCCCAGGCCCTGCGACGGGTGGCCCGTCCCCTCACCTGGGAGACGGCTCAGAGCCTGCCGGAGCGCGGCCGCTTTTCCCTCCCCCCCGGCTCCGACCCCACCCCCCGCGTGCTGAAGGCCTTGCGCCGGGAAGTGGGACGCCCCCGGGTGGCGTCCCCAAACCCCAACCGCATCGTGTTTCTGGTGGAGCGCGGCCGCTTCCGGCCTTTGGGCCCTTACATCATCCATCTGTCCCTGCTTCTTATCCTGGTGGGCGGCCTGGTGAGCCTATTTTGCAGCGTGGAAGGCCGACTTCTGCTCTTGGAAGGGGAATCGGCCCGGAGTTTTGTGCTCTCGGACCGCAGCGAACGCCCCTTGGGCTTTGAGGTCCGCCTGGATGACTTTACTGTGCGCTTCTACGAACAGGGCATCCCGGCCGAATTCCGCTCGGACCTGACTTTCTTCCAAAATGGCCGGGAAGTAGCCAAGGCCGCCTGCCGGGTCAACTATCCCGTGACCTTCGGCGGCCTGACCTTTTATCAGTCCAGCTACGGCACCCGGCTGGACGGTCCGCTGACCCTCAAGGTCTGCCAAGGCCAGGACTGCCACGTGCTTAAGGCCCCCCTGCGCCAAGTCCTCACCTTGCCGGACGGGAAGGCTCAGCTTATTCCGGTGCGGGTAGCAAGCAACCTTCACGGCTTGGGCCCGGCAGTGCAGGTGGCGGTGAAAAGCGGACCCGGCCATCCCAAGGTGTTCTGGGTCTCCCGGAACCACCCGGAACTGGCCGACCGCGCCGGAACCCCCTTCTACCAGCCCGGACCCCGACGGGTGCTGCTGGAAGACTTGCCCTTCAAATTCTATTCGGTCTTCCAGGTCCGACGCGACCCCGGCGTCTGGTGGGTGTACAGCGGCTTCCTCCTCAGCCTGCCAGGCCTGTGTCTGGCCTTCCTCCTGCCCCCCCAGCGCTGGGCCGTGGTGCTGACCCAAAAACCCGACGGACGCTGGGAAGGACGACTCCTGGGAGCCAGCCCCCGGGCCCGGGAAACCTTCACCGCCAAAACCAACCGGCTCCTCGCCCGGTTGAAGCAGAAATTGTGAGATTTGCTGGGGGAGGGGGCCAGGGGTCAGAAACCCCTGCCCCCTCCCCCAGCTCCCCCTCCCCCAACCCCTTAAAGGGTTGGGTGGGGGGCGTGGGGGGAGGGCAGGGAGCCACGCTCCCTGGCCCTCCCCCCCACAAAGGGAGTGCAACTATGATCAGCACGGTAATTGGTGTGGTCACCTTGGTGTATTTGTTTGCCGGGTTGTTGTTTGTGGGGGCGGCTTTATGGCAGCAGGAGCGGCTCAACCGGGCGGCCTGTTTTCTGTTGTTTTGCGGCCTTGCCGCGCATTTGGGGGCTTTTGCCGGCCGTTGGGTGCAGTCCTATCAGTTGGCCAGCCGGCATGCTCCGCCGGAGGCCTTCACCGCCACTCTCCGTCTGGTGGTTTTGCAGGTCCCCTTGTCCAACTTTTTTGAGTCCCTGGTATTTTTCTCCCTGGCCCTGCCCTCTTTGGGGCTGCTGTCCTTCCGGCGCCATCTTCGGGATTTCCTGGGAGCGATGGTGGCTCTCCTGGCCTGTCTTATCCTGGCTTATGCTTCGCTGGGCGCGGACGCCAGTATCAAGCCCCTGATGCCCGCCCTGAAAAGCAACTGGCTGCTGATCCACGTGCTCACTGCGTTTTTGGGCTACGCTGCCTTTGGCTTGGCCTTCGGGGCCGCGCTCCTCTACCTCTGGCAGGCCCGCCCCACCCCGGTGGCCTCCCGACGGGCCGCGTCCGCAGTTTTGCATGACCTGGACCGGCTCATCTATCAGGCCGTGGCCATCGGCTTCATTTTCCTGACCCTGGGGATTCTTACCGGCGCGGTGTGGGCCGACCAGGCCTGGGGCCGCTACTGGAGCTGGGACCCCAAGGAGACCTGGAGCCTGATTACCTGGTTCATCTACGCCGGCCTGCTGCACGCCCGCCTGGTGAAGGGCTGGGCCGGCCTGGTGAAGGGCTGGGCCGGCAAGCGCATCGCCTGGCTGGCGGTTCTGGGCTTCCTGGCGGTGCTGTTCACCTATTTCGGGGTGAGCTTCCTCCTGTCCGGCTTGCACTCCTACCTGACCTGACCGCGGCCTCTTTCCCGGCCGGCAAGAATCTTTCTCGTAACTGGAAAAAATTATCTCGTTATGCCTCCCTGGCGGCTCCGGGTCCGGCCTCCTGTGCAGTTTTCTGAATACGGCATTCATTTTTGTTCAATTTTTTTAAAAAAGCCAAGGCCAGGGAATTTGCTTGACTCCGGGCTGCGGGAGGTCTTTAATAGGTGGTATCCGGATGCCCCGGCCGGAGGGGAAGTCCCACCGGATTTTTTCAGGCCGCCGCGGAAAGTCCGTCTGCACATTGTCTTGAACAGGAAAGCTCCAGTCTTCCGGCGGCGGGGGAAAGGAGGTGCCCGGGGGGTTTCAGGTGAAATTCCGGAAAGCAGCCCTTATCGCCGCGCTGCTGCCTGCGGCGGCCGGTTGGCACTCAACCATATCTCAATCCTTCCTAAACAATTTTGAAATCTAAACCCGGCAAAGTCCTCTAAATTCCAGGAGGAAAGAGACATGAAAAAACTGGCAATTGTCCTGGCGGTAATGTTGGCCCTGGTCCTGGCGGCGGGAGCAGTCTTGGCGGCTGATCAGATGCCCAGCTCCAAAGTGGCAGTGGCCCTGGGGCAAATCAATGTCTTGAAAGAGGTCTCTTCTGAGGGCTCCCCCGGCTCCAGCGATAGCGGCTGGGAAACCATCCTCAGAACCTACATCAAAACCCCCAACCAGAAAGAGCTCCTTTTCCATGTTTCCCTGGAAAGCGGCATTTACACCCAGACCAAGGTCAAAAGCAAAAGAAATTCTGAGGGCGACACCTCTACGGATACCTCCTCGGCTTCCGGAATTATCCGGGTCCGGGTCAGGGTCATCGATCCCAACGGCTATGTCAGATATGCCGCGCCCTCTGGCAACTCGGGTAGAAGCCTGCCCATCGGCGGCACCGAAGGGGTGGTGTTCAATTATCGCACCCAGACCATGACCGCCAAGTTCATGGGCATTTTCACCGGTGAATGCCTTATTGTTGACCCAGACACAGATGAAGTGACCATTGACTATAATTGCCTGGAGCCCGAGGAGCTGGAGCTGCTCCTGGACACCCTGGAAGCCAATGCCTTCAATTTCCTGCTGGCTAATGTGGTTCCTGGGGTTCAGACAATTGAGGTCCAGGCAAGACTGGAAGTTTCGGCCGACTCCCAAGATGGCTCCAGCGAAGCCAAAGCGGCCATCGGCCTGGGCAGCCTGGTGGTGGAAACGGTGCGTATGGTTAAGGGGGAGGACGGAACGCCCGAACTGCAGTAATCCGGGCCAAGCCACCTAAAGCAGAAGATCAGCCCCACTCTTTTCTGGTTCCCAAGCTCCCGCTTGGGAACCTTTTTCTTTCCGCCGTCTATTACAGCCAATCTTTCAGGGCGGCTTTCAGGGTTTGGCGGGCGCGTTTCAAAAGGCCATCCACTGCCTG
>JAFDHU010000357.1 GCA_019308625.1 Deltaproteobacteria bacterium | reverse complement strand
CAGCGAGGTGGCGCCTATACACAAACCCCTAGGAAATCTGAACGGATTAAAGCACCACCAGTACCGGCGTCTGGAGCGGTTGTACCGGCGTCGGGTGCCGCCCCAGGAACTGGTCACCCCGGAGCTGGCCCGGCAGTTGGCCGAAATCTCCCATGACGTGAATCGGCAGGTGGGAGTGCTGGTAAACCGTGCCGGGCAGGTCAGCTACGTCATCGTGGGGGATGCCAAGGGGCTGCTCATCCCCACCCTGCCCCGGGAGCGCGGGGCCCGGGGCCGCCTCAAGGGCCTGCGCCTGATTCANNCTGTTGCGCCTGGACGCGGTGGCCGCCCTGGGAGTCACTCCCCAGGGTTTGCCAGGCGCCGTTGAAATGGCCTACCTGCTGCCCCACGAGCAAAACGGCCGCAACTGGGCCATCCTGAAGGCGGAGCATGTAACCCGTCTGGACCTGAACTTCGCCGAACTGGTGGACTCCCTGGAGGAGGAGCTGGCCCGGGCCGGCGCGGTGGAGACCCGGGAAGGCCGGGATCGGGCCATCCTCATCGGGGTCACGGGCAGAGACCGAATGGCCGCGGAAGAGTCCCTGGAGGAGCTGGCAGAGCTGGCCCGCTCCGCCGGCCTCACCGTGGCCGCCACCATCCTGCAGAAGCGGCCCTCCTTTGACCCCCGCTTCCTCATGGGCAAAGGCAAGCTCTCGGAGCTGATGATCCAGGCCCTGCAGTTGGGGTCGGATCTCTTGGTGTTCGACGCCGAGCTTACTCCCTCCCAGGTGCGCTCCATCACCGATTTCACTGAACTCAGGGTCATTGACCGCACCCAGTTGATTCTGGATCTGTTCGCCCAGCGGGCCCGCAGTCGGGAGGGCAAACTGCAGGTGGAGATGGCCCAGGTGAAGTACCTGCTGCCGCGGCTCCGGGGCCGGGACGACGCCCTCTCCCGCCTGACCGGCGGCATCGGCGGCCGGGGACCGGGCGAGACCAAGCTGGAGATTGACCGGCGCCGCATGCAGGAGCGCCTGCACCGTCTGAGCCGGGAACTGGAGAAGGTGCGGGCCCAGCGCCGGGTGAGGCGGGAAGGCCGCCGGCGCCACCACCTTCCCATCCTGTCCATCATCGGCTACACCAACGCCGGCAAATCCACCCTGTTCAACACCCTGACCCATGCCTCGGTTTTGTCGGAAGACAAGCTGTTCGCCACCCTGGACCCCACCACCCGGCGGCTGCGCTTCCCCCGGGAGCGGGAGGTGATTATCACCGACACAGTGGGGTTCATCCGGAACCTGCCCAAGAATCTGCTGGAGGCCTTCAAGGCCACCCTGGAGGAGCTGGAGGAGGCCGACCTTCTTATCCACGTCATTGACCTGAGCCATCCCCGCTTCATGGACCACATGGCTGCGGTGGACAGCATCCTGGCCTCCCTGAACCTGACCCACAAGCCGGTGCTCAAGGTGTTCAACAAGATGGATCTGGTGCCGCCGAATTTGGCGGCCCTGCAGGCCCGCATCCATCAAGGGGTGGCCATCTCGGCCATTGACGAGCGCACCCTGCCGCCTCTGATTGCCCGGCTGGAAGACTGGGTGGAAGATTCAGCCCGCCGGCTGGAGGCGGAAAAAGAAAAGGCTTTGGCGGCAGATCTGCTGGACACCGCCGTCTGGGAATAGGATAGGCAAAAATTGAGGGGGACTGGGGGCTATGCTCCCTGGCCCCTTCCCCCAAAATTCTTAAACCTGCCAGAGGCGGGGGCTGAATTCCCATGAGAGAGAGCTCAGGTGCAGCAGCCCCCAGCCGCAGCCCCGGGGGGGCAGGCCGGGCCGCAGGTCGGAGGGGGTGCCCTCCAGGGGCCGGGGCAGGGGCCAGGCAGTGGCGGGGAGGGGAAGGTGAGTAGGGTTTTCGGTTTTCGGTTTTCGGTTTTCGGTATGATGTACGTGGCCGTGCAGGCAGAGAACCCGGCGGAAGCGGGCCAGGAGGGGCGCGAGGCGGTGGGCGTCCCGGGTCCACTGCTGCCAGGCCGGGAAGATGGGGGTCAGGGGGGCATGGGACACGAGAACAAGAGGGA
>JAFDHU010000026.1:1088-14610 GCA_019308625.1 Deltaproteobacteria bacterium | reverse complement strand
GTCTCCTGCCCCTCCCGGATCACCGTGGCAGTGGGCGCGGCCAGCTTCTGCAAGGCCGCCGCGGCCTTCTCGGCCCGGTACTCCTGCACAAAGCCCAAAAGCGCGCAGGCCACCACAATGGCCATGATGACGTAGGCATCCAGGTGTTCCCCCAGAAGGAAGGAAATTACCGTGGCGGCAATCAAAATGATGATCAGGAGGTTGGCGAACTGGCGAAAAAAGATCAGCCAGGGATTGATTTTTTTGGGTGGTGCCAGCTCATTGGGGCCGTAGCGCTTAAGCCGGGCCTCCGCTTCAGCCCGGCTCAGGCCCTGGGGACCGCTGCCCAAAGTCTCCAGAACTTCCTCCGGAGTCAGGGTGTAGAAAACAGGTCGCGTCTGATCAGAGGGCAGGTGCATATTTTGAAAAGGGCACTCCTTCAGGTGCTCAATCAACCCGCCAAGTCTCATCAGCTAAATTTAATAAACTTGCGGTGAAATATTTTCAACCTGCTTAAGTGAACAACCCCCCTGGTTTTTCCGGTGGCTGCGGCTTTGAGCCAAACCGGCCAGATACAGCGACTGGACAGCTTTTCTCCACCGTGGGTGACTGGATTTTTGGAGTCAAATAATTAAGCCAAGTAAATGCCGTCAAAAGATGCACCGCATTACTGGGGGGAAGAAAGAAATCTGTCCTGCTCGTTAAATTTCCATCAGCTGGGAAATGCCGAGACCTAAGTTTTGAACAGGGCCCGGAACCAGCTTACCTTCTCAGGGGCTTTGGGGGGAGCCTTTTCAGCCTTTAAGGCCTGGATGGCCTCCAGGATCTGTGGCCCCTCCGCTTCAGGGGGGAGCCCCAAGGTAGACTTGATTTCCTGCAGGGTTTTGCACATTGACTCTACCGTCTCAATGACTCCTGTGTCACCGGCCGCGAACCCTAAGCCCAGGATCTGCTTAAGTTTTCCCACGGTATAGACTTGCATGGCTCCTCCTTCCTCTCTAAGGTGGTTTGTTGGGCTCCTTAAACGGTTGCCGGCACCACTGCTTGCAAGAGTTGAAGGCATTTATCCCGGCCCAATTTCTGGTCCAGACTTAACCTGCCTAAATTACTTTAAAACAGAATTTCATCTTTTTTCAATTATGAAAAGAATTTTTCGGGATAAAAATCACTTAGCACGGAGCGCTACCGGCGCTTAATCGGAATGCCGCTACCCAACCTGGGTGGCCAGGGGAAAACCGACCCGTGGGTTGCCCTGCTTAGTTCGGGTTCTTAAAATCACAAACATTAGGAAATGACCGCGGCGCTGCCCTGCCGCCATGCAGAGGAGGATATCCGTGAACTATAAAGATGCCGCCCGGCAAATCAGGGAGGCACTGAGGCTCCGCACCGAACCTCTGGGGGTGGCTTTTCTGGCTGATGCGGCCCAACTGCCGGAAAAAACCAGGCGGCCGTCCCAGGTCTTGGGCAAAAGGATCACCATCTGCCAGGGGGTTACCATGGCCCGGGTGTACGGCTGGCCGGTGGGTCTGTGCCAGGAAGACTTGGTCTGTGTCCCGGGCACCCTGGCCTTCGGGTTTGTGCCGGTTTCCGACCCGGTGATGGAGCTGGCCCAGCTCTTCTGCGAGGTGGGCTTTCATCAGGAACTGGGCCCGGCGCTTAAGGAAATTGAAGCCCTGCCCCGGTTTCAACCCCGGGAAATCGGGGCCGTATATCTGGCCCCCCTGGAGCGGCTGGCCCTGGAGCCCCAGGTGGTGGTGGTGTTCGGCAATCCGGCCCAGCTCATGCGCCTCGTCCAGGCGGCCACCTTCAGCCTGGGGGAGCGGGTTACCGGCGAATTCGGCGGCAAAGTGGAATGTGCCGCTTATCTAATTGGCCCTTACCTTCGGGACACCATCCTGGTGGTGATGCCCGGCCTCGGGGACCGAATTTTTTCCATGACCCAGGACGATGAGCTGGTGGTGGCCTTTCCGGTCCGCCTGCTGGACGGCCTGCTCCTGGGTTTGAAGGAAGCCGGCCGCCGCATCGGGGCCCGCTATCCCGTTACTTTTTACCAGAATTTCACCCCGGAATTTCCCCCGCCCTACAAAGAACGGGCAAAAAAATGGGGATTAGTGTAGAATGCCACATATTTTCCAGGGGCTGAGACTCCGGCAGCCTTGAGCGCAGTGCATCAGGGGGGGAGTTTGATGGAATTCCGTCCCATCGCCCGAAGAGTGCTGGAAGAGCGCTATCTCCGGCGGGATCCTGACGGCAAAGTGGTGGAGACTCCGGAGGAGCTTTTCCACCGGGTAGCTCGAGGAGTGGCCGCGGCCGAGGCCCGCTACGGGGGCACCGAGGCAGTGGCCCGGCAGACCAGGGACTTTTTTGAGGCCATGGCTTCTTTGAAGTTTTTGCCCAACTCCCCCACCCTGATGAACGCCGACCTGCCCAATGGCCAGTTGGCCGCCTGCTTCGTGATTCCGGTGCCGGACGACATGGCCGGCATCATGGAGGCTGTGAAGGCCATGGCCCTCATTCATCAGACTGGCGGGGGCACCGGCTTCAGTTTCACCCGTCTGCGCCCCAAGGGCGACCAAGTGCGGAGCACCGGCCGGGTGGCTTCCGGGCCCCTGGGCTTTATGCGAATCTTTGACACCACTACCGAAGTGGTCAAGCAGGGCGGCCGCCGCCGAGGGGCCAACATGGGCATCCTCCGGGTGGACCATCCGGACATCCTGGAATTCATCAAAGCCAAAGCCGATGGGGGGATTCTGACCAACTTCAATCTCTCGGTGGCAGTCACCGATGAGTTTATGAGAAAAGTGGAACAGGGGGAAGATTACCCCCTCATCAACCCCCGCACTGGTCAGGAATGGGGCCGCCTCAACGCCCGGGAGGTTTTTGACACCATCTGCCGCTACGCCCTGGAGACCGGGGACCCGGGCATCATCTTCCTGGACGCTATAGAGCGGGCCAACCCCACCCCCGAGCTGGGGCGCCTGGAGGTCACCAACCCCTGCGGCGAACAGCCGCTGCTACCTTATGAGTCCTGCAACCTGGGCTCCATCAATCTGGCCAGATTGGTCAAAAACGGAGACTTGGACTGGGACGAGCTGGACCGCCTGGTAAGGCTGGGGGTTACCTTCCTGGACGACTGCATTGACCAAAGCCACTTTCCCCTGGCGCAAATCACGGCCATCACCCGGGCCAACCGGAAGATCGGTCTCGGCGTCATGGGGTTGGCGGACATGTTCATCCAACTGGGGCTGGCCTATGACTCCCCTGAGGCCTTGGAGTTGGCCGAACGTCTCATGGCCCGCATTCAGGCCCAGGCGGTGGCCCAATCCGAGGCCTTGGCCAGGATGCGGGGCCCCTTCCCCAATTTTTACATCAGCCGCTATCACCAAGAGGGGCGGCCCCCACGACGGAACGCCACGGTGACCACCGTCGCCCCCACCGGCACGCAGAGAAATGGCTGTCTCGGGTGCTGGCTACCGGTCGGGTGAGGAACATCCCCGAGTTGCCGGAGGAAATCCGGCGGCTGTTTCCTACCACCTTCGAAGTGAGCGTGGAGTATCAGGTGAGGATGCAGGCCGCGTTCCAGCGCCAGGTGGAAAACGCGGTATCCAAAACCATCAACCTGGCTCCGGAAGCCACCGTGGAGGAGGTGGCCCAGGCCTATCTGCTGGCCTGGCGCCTGGGCTTGAAGGGGATCACCGTTTACCGCTACGGCTCTCGGCCGGGCCAAGTGCTGAGCATCCCGCCTCAGCGGGTGGAGGTAGCCCACGAATTCACCGAAGAGTGCCGTCAGTGCTCGGTGTGAGCCGCGGCTCAAACAATCTTAACCCTTAGCCCGGAGGTACCTTGGCCCCTGAGTGGGTTACTGGACTGCAGGGCCCTGAAGGGCGGCAAGATGCCAGTCCGGCGGATAACCATCAGGAGGTTACTAAGTGACGAAGCGGGTTGTGTTGGTGTTTCTAATCATCTTCCTGGGGGGGCTTAGCCTGAGCGACACAGTTGCCGGGGAAAACTTCCAGGCCCTGATTGAACAGGGAGTGGCAGCCTGCAATCAGGGCAGGTTTGACGAAGCCATCGCCAAATTTGACCAGGCCATCAGACTCAAGCCCGAGGTCCCGGCCCCTTATGTTTACCGGGGCCGGGCCAAATATGCCAAAGGTCTCAACCGCGAAGCCATCGCTGATTTGAATGAGGCCCTGAAAATCAATCCCAACTTTGCCCAGGCTTACAACCTCCGGGCTCAGGTGTATTTTACCCTGGAGGATTTTGACCAGGCCCTGGCCGATCTCCAGCAGGCCCAAAAACTGGGTTTAAAGGTGGACGCCGACTACCTCAAGCTGGTTCAGAAGCGGGCGGCGGCCCAAGGAGAATAGCGCCTTTTTAAGAAGTCCGAAGTTATAAACCCATAAAAAAGCCTGGCAGACTTGACTGCCAAGTCTGCCAGGCTGGTGTTACTGGGGGATGCCTCCGAAAGGTTGTCCCCTTACATTTCCTCCTCCAGCTCAATGCCGAACTTTTCAAACTGGGCGTCCCTCTCGGCGTGGGCCTTTTCAATCTCCTCCTCACTCCAGGGTTCAATGATCAAGGTGTTGGCCACCAGCTCCCAGAGGTACACGGTCTCTTTATAGTTGCCCATGTCCATCCGGCCTTCGGCATGTTCCTTGCCCAAGCCTTTCAAGATCTGGTCCCGGCAGTTGTGGCAGGGGGCCATCACCACTTCCGCGCCGGTGGCTTTGATCTGGTCGGCCTTGGCCTTGCCGTAGGCTAGACGTTCCTTTTCATAAGGCATGGCCCAGGCGCCTCCCCCGCCTCCGCAGCAGAGGTTGTCCAGGGGATCGTCGCACATCTCCCGATAAAGGGAGGGATCCACGCATTGCAAGGTGATCCAGCGATTGAGCTCGCCCATGTGATCACCGAAGGCCATCTGGGACTTGCGCACGTAGTTGCAGGGATCGTGCACGGTAATGGTGTGCTTGTTCCGCGAGGGATCCAGCTTGATTCTGCCTTGGTCAATGTATTCCTTGAGCAACTGCTGGACGCTGACTACCTTGAATTCTTGGAAAACTTCAGGGAACCAATGGGTGAACCCGTACCGGGTTGCATAATAGGCGTGCCCTCATTCCGGATACAAGATGGTTTTCACCTTCAATCGGCGGGCGTTTTCAATGATATGGTGGACGATTTCTTTCATGGCTTCTTCGTTGCAGGAAAAGAGGCCCCAGTTGACACCCTCCCAGTTCTCCGACGGCACGGTCCAGTCCTCTCTGGCGGCGTAAAAAATCTTCCACCAGAACTTCATGTCGTCGGGCTCGCCGAAGGGCTCCTTGGAGTTGATGGTGATTATCACGTTGGCCCCTTCCTTGTCCACCGGCACATAAAACCCCGGGCAGCACTCATCCTCCAGCTCCTTGCCCAAATCAGCCAGGAGAAAGAGGAAATCATCCTTGGGGATGCCCAGATTGTTGCCCTTCTCCAGGCACATTACCGTGCCCTGGTGCATGGGAGTGGGCACTTTATCCCGGTCGCGCAGAGCCCGACAAGCCCACAAGGTGCGCAGCAGGTCAATGCCCATGGGGCAAGCATACTGACAGCGGCCGCACATGGTGCATACCCAAGGGAATTTGGAATCAATGACCTCCTGCTCCATGCCGAAGACGATGGCCCGAACGACCTTTCTGATGTCCCAAGTGCCCTCGGTGCCCTCCATAGGCACCAGCCCCGTGGCTGGACAGCCGCCGCTGCAAGTGCCGCAGGTGAAGCAGCGGTCGGCTACTTCGGGACCAAGACCGCCAATTCGCCGAACCTTGCGGTCAATATAAATTTCCATGGGTTTTGCTTCTTCTGCCATTGTTCCTCCAGCTAGGCAAAGGGATCCTCAATTGCCAGCAGTTGCACCTCAATTAGTTGAAAACAAACCTAGTATAAATATAGCAGAAATTTTTTCAAGGAAAAATTAAATATTTCTCAAAATCAACCGGCAAACCGTATCCACCGCGTCAGCTACTGGGGGGCTCAAGGTTTCTCTGATGTCTCCCCGAGACTCCCCTACCTGCACCGCCAACAGGGTGAGAGTCGCGCCGGTACAGGCTCTGAGTTCTTTCAGCATATTTACACTGGGGAACTGATGCAAGGAAAAATTCGCGGTGTAGGAGACCGGAAGGTCCTCCAGGGCGATTTCCCTGACCTCTCCGGGCAACTGCCCGGGGAGGTCCATCGCGTCCACGATGATGATCTGCCGGGGTTGATGTCCGCTCAACATCAGGTCCAGCAGCGCCTCCCGCAGGCCCGTGCCCACGTCCAGGGCCAAGACTCCTTCGGGCAGCTCATAATGCTCCTGGAGGCGCTTCACCACCGCCGGACCCAAGCCATCATCTCCCCGGAGGACGTTGCCGCATCCGAAAATCAGGACGGAGGGGGTAATATTTTCTTCAGCCATAAGGCGCCTGGAGAAAGCCGCCGGAGGAGAACCTGTTGCGGGAGGGCCTCTGGACAATACCCGCCCCACAACCCTCTGGCCGCATGGGATTCCTTGGTGCTTCGGTTTATCAGTAGAATTTGCATTCCTCAGGAAGGAGGCTGCGCCGCCGGGCTTTGAGTTGGCCGTCAAAGAACCGGAAGACCAAGGCCTTATCTTCCCCGGCCTGCCGAAGTTTTTTCACCAGGCGGTCGTCCTGAAGAAGCTTGAAGAACCGCGCCTGTTCCTCCGGGTCGTCAAGTTGCCGGATTTTCTCCTCCACTCCCACAAAGGGTTGGTGCCGCGCCAGATGCTCCCGGAAAAAATGCTCCAGCGCCGAGCGCGGCGGAACCCTCTGGGAGGCCGATTGAGCTTCTATATCAGCGGCAACCGCAGAACGAGGCCGCGGGAGAATCTGCTCCATGAGATTCCGGCAGTCCAGATGGCAACGGCCATGTCCGAAGAGATAAAACCCTGACACCAGAACCTCGCGTTCCCACCTGCCTCTCAGTTCGGCTAAGACTTGGGCGCGCTCCGGGGAAAGGGAAATGGGATGTTGCAGACAGAGATACTCCCGGAAAACCCGGTTTTCCGCCCGCGCCTCCATGTCGCTCCGGCTGGCGGGATATTCGGGGAAAAGCGCACAGGGCAGGGGACGCACCGGATAAATGCTGCACAAGTCGTTTTCCAGAAAAGGACAGGGTTTTCTGAGCCGGGGGAGGACCAGGCGGATGCCGTTGTCCCTGCCGTCGGCCAACAGTCCCAGCAAAAAATGGCGGCGGTAGGTCTCGGACACCGACTGGCGGCGGTGTAGGGCTACCCCCAGGAGATCAATGATGGTGGCCGGAACCTGCATGTCCTCCCGTTTGCACCCTGGCCGGGTACAGGCAGGATCGCAGTGAAACTCAGTCATAAAAGAGGCCAACCGCGCCCGGGCGCGCAGGTATCCACTCAACCACCCGTGGGGATCGGCAGTCTGGGCAAAAACTTCGGAGATTTTAGACCCACCTGGCATGGCAGGGAGGAATCTGTTGCAAAGAGATAATGAACCGCCTTGTGCCGGATTATAAAACAAGTCCCACCGGCGGGGAACGGCCGCCCAGCTTAAATTACCTTGTGCAGCGGATACTCCACGATGCCCTGAGCCCCGGCGGCCACCAGTTGGGGCACCAGGTAGCGTACCTCGCTCTGGTTCACCACCACTTCTACAGAGTACCAGTCGGTTTCATAGAGGGGTGAGATGGTGGGAGCCAGCAGGCTGGGCAGGAGTTCCACAATCTCTTTCAAATTCTCCTCCGGGCAGTTCATCTTCAGGCCCACCATTCTTTCTGCCCGCAGCGCCCCCATCAGCAGCACCACGATGTTGTTGATCTTTTCCCGTTTGGCCGGGTTGTTTTCCCAGACCTCAGGATTGGCGATGAGCTGGGTGTTGGACTGGAAGAATTCATGTACTATCTTTAGGCCGTGGGCCCGCAGGGTGCTGCCCGTCTCGGTGGCCTCCACCACCGCGTCCGCCAGCCCGGCGGCCACCTTGGCTTCGGTGGCGCCCCAGGAAAATTCCACCTTGACGGGAATCTGCCGGGCTTCAAAATAGCGCCGGGTGTAGTTTACCAGTTCGGTGGCGATTTTTTTCCCCGCCAGGTCATGCAGGCTCTGGATGGGCGAGTCCACCGGTACCGCCAGCACCCAGCGCACCGGGTTATGCGAGGACTTGGAATACATGAGATCGGCCACCACCACCACCTTGGAGTCGTTTTCCATGATCCAGTCCTTGCCGGTGAGGCCGCAATCCAGGGTGCCATTTTCCACGTAGCGGCTCATTTCCTGAGCCCGACACATGGAACAGGAAATCTCCGGGTCGTCAATTTCCGGGAAGTAGCTGCGCCCGTTGACCTGAATATTCCAGCCGGCTCGGCGGAACAGGTCAATGGTCGCCTTTTCCAGGCTTCCCTTGGGAATCCCCAACCTGAGCTTATCCACCTCCGTAAACCTCCTTGGGATCAAAGACCTTTTGGCCTACCACCTCCCAGCCCTCCCCCGTGTAGCGGCGGTAAAAGCAGCTCCGGTAGCCGGTATGGCAGGCGGCGCCGCCCACCTGCTCCACTTTCAGGAGCACTGTATCCGCGTCGCAGTCCAGGTAAATTTCCTTGACCCGCTGCACATGGCCGCTGGAGCCGCCCTTGTGCCACAGGGTGTGGCGACTGCGGCTGAAATAGTGGGCTTCCCCGGTTTCCAGGGTCCGCTCCCAGGCCTCCCGGTTCATAAAGGCCACCATCAGCACCTCTCCGGTGGCGGCATCCTGTACCACCGCCGGCAGCAGGCCTCCCAGTTTGTCGAAATCAGGCACTAATTCCAGCATAACCAAAAAAAATTATCCTTTTTTATTTTATTGCACAAGACTGAATGATAAATTTCCTGGGGAGGACCTCGGTGAGCAAAATTATTCCCTTCAGCCAACTGGCCAAAGCCCAGCATTTGAATTTTTTGGAGCACCAGCGGCGGGAATACCAGGAACGGGAGGACTATCTGACGCGCCTCCGGCGGCTGCTGTTTCAAGTTGAAAGCCAGATGCGCCAAGCCGAAGTCCTGCAGTTGGAGCTGTTCCGCCACGTGGCCAAACACTTTCAAGTTGAGCTCAATTTCCCCAGCCAAGGGGACCGTCTGGCCTTACAGCGCTCCTTCGTGGAAGACCCCTTCCTCTTTACCTTGACAGAATTCTTTGCCAACCGGTTAACCCCGGAAGAATGCCTGGAGAAAATCCTGGCGTTGAGCGGGAAAAAAGAATAACTGCAAGATTTCCGAACCGCTCGAGTTTCTTCCCTCCAAAAGTACGTTAGCGGCCTATAAGGCACGGCTGACCGGAAGCTCGTCCCGGCGCCCAAAGAGGGGTCCTGGCTGAGTCTTGGGCTAGGAGTGCAGGAAATCGGGTAGATGTTCAAACGGAGCCCTGGCCCGGAGGCTTACACCCCCCATTCCATCAGGGCAGCGCTCCAGGTAACCCCTGCCCCGAAGCTGCACAGGAAGACCTTGTCGCCGACCTTGAGCTTGCCGGCCCGCACCGCCTCGTCCAAGGCCAAGGGCACCGAGGCCGCCGAGGTATTGCCGTAGCAGTGCACGTTCACAAAGAATTTCTCCATAGGCACCCGGGCAAATCGGGCCGCAGCCTCAATGATGCGGTTATTGGCTTGATGGATGATGAAATAATCAAACTCCTCCCGAGGGATGCCGGTGATTTCGGAAATGCGCCGGATACTCTCCCGCACCGCCTTGACCGCGAACTTGAAGATTTCCGGGCCGTCCATTTTGAGAAAGTGCCGGGCGGTGGTCAGTTGCCGGGGCTGAAAGGGGCTGTTTTCTGCATTGAATTCCGTTTCACAGTAAAGTTTCATGTTAAGGCTGGAGGCTACGAACTGGGCGATAATCCCTCCTCGGGCCACCGGCCCTAATACCGCGGCTCCCGCCCCGTCTCCGAAAAGCACGCAGGTGGAACGATCCGTCCAGTCCGTGAAGCGCGAAGACGCGTCGCTACCGATGATCAAGGCGTACTTGCCTTCCGGGGCCACCAGCCGTTCGGCGATGTAGAGCCCGTAATTGAAGCCGGTACAGCCGGCCTGCAGATCAAAGGCTGCCAGGGTGGAATTGACCCCCAGGGCGTCCTGGATCCGGATGGCGATGGCTGGGAAAAGGTAGTCGGGCGTGTTGGTGCCCACGATGATGTAGCTCAGGCGGTCGGGAGTTAGGCCCGCGGCATCCAGGGCCCGCCGGGCAGCCTCCAGGGCCATGGTGGCCACCGTCTCCTCCGGCCCGCAGATGCGCCGCTCTATGATGCCGGTGCGTTCCCGGATCCACTGGTCAGTGGTGTCCACCAGCTTCTCCAGGTCCTGATTGGTCAGCACCACCTGCGGCGCATAGGACCCGGTACCCAGGATGCCAATTTTCCGTGCCCCCACAATCCACCCCCGGTATGACAAGGGTACAAGGTTGGACTAATTTATAACGCAGGGTCTGGGAAAAGGCAACGACTCTGTCTGGCTTTAAAATGGCCTGTCTCTGACGCCGGATATTCTCATTACTTCAGACAGAAAGGTGAAACCAAAAAATTTTCACCAGGGGGCTTTCCTACTTCAGTAGGTTATGATACTATACAAATGAAGAGTTAATCGAACCACCGGGCCTGGCATAAAATCCCTGTCGCTTTTCTTGACTAAAAAATTTTGCTTGACAGACTCAATATGTTGTAGGTATTATAGTTTGAAAGCACAATATATTGGATTTTAAGGCTTTTTTGGCAAACACCTGAAATGAGGGGGAGAACATGAACTTGCACCCACAGCATCAGGAGATAAGAGGTGATTTGCCCTTGAGCCCCAATGCCGTGGTGGTCCTGAAGCGCCGTTATCTCAAGAAGGATGAACAGGGCGAACCCACCGAAGCCGCGCCGGACATGTTCCGCCGGGTGGCTGAGACCATCGCTGCCGTGGACCGCCTCTATGACCCCGAGGCGGATGTGGGGACCACCGCCCGAAAATTCTATGACCTCATGGCCTCCCTGGCGTTTATGCCCAACTCCCCCACTCTTATGAACGCCGGCCGGGAACTGGGCCAGCTCTCTGCCTGCTTTGTATTGCCAGTGGAAGACAGCATTGAGAGCATCTTTGAGGCCATCAAACACACCGCCATGATTCACAAGTCCGGCGGCGGCACCGGCTTTTCCTTCTCCCGCATCCGCCCGGAAAACGACCCGGTGCTGTCTACCAAGGGAGTGGCCTCCGGGCCCATTTCCTTCATGAACATCTTTGACGTGGCCACCGAGACCATCAAGCAGGGCGGCACCCGCCGGGGGGCCAACATGGGGCTTCTGCGGGTGGACCATCCGGACATTGAAAAATTCATCACCTGCAAGAACGACACCAAAAAGCTCACCAACTTCAACATCTCCGTGGGTCTGACCGATGAGTTCATGGAAGCGGTCAAGGAGGACAAGAGCTTCCCCCTGGTCAATCCCCGCACCGGTCGGGAGGTGCGGCGGGTCCGGGCCCGGGAGCTCTTTGAGCTCATTGTCCAAAGCGCCTGGGCCACCGGTGAGCCGGGCATTGTCTTCCTGGACGCCGTCAACCGGAACAACCCCCTGCCCCACCTGGGAGAGATTGAGGCCACCAACCCCTGCGGCGAGCAGCCCCTGTTGCCCTATGAATCCTGCAACCTGGGCTCTCTTAACCTGGGCCAGGTAGCCGACGGCGGTAGCCTCAACTACACCAAACTCAAGGAAATGGTGCACACCGCGGTGCATTTCCTGGATAACGTCATTGACGCCAACCGGTTCCCCCTGCCGGTGATTGAGGAGCAGACCAAGGCCAACCGCAAAATCGGCCTGGGGGTCATGGGCTTTGCCGACCTGCTGCTGAAGCTGGGCATCCCCTATAACTCCGAAGAGGCAGTGCAGGTGGCCGAAGAGATCATGGCCTTCATTGACCAGGAGGCCAAGGCGGCCTCCGCGGAGCTGGCCGCCAAACGGGGCAACTTTCCTACCTTCCCCGGCAGCAAATATGAAAGCAACGGCATAGGCCGCATGCGTAACGCCACGGTCACCACCATCGCCCCCACCGGCACCATCAGCATCATCGCCGGGGCCAGCTCCGGCATTGAGCCTCTGTTCGCGGTTTCCTATATCCGGCGGGTGCTGGAGGGCACCGAACTGGTGGAAGTGCACCCCTATTTTGAGGAAATTGCCCGGCGCCGAGGATTTTATTCCCCGGAGCTTATGCGGGCTGTGGCCAAAACCGGAACCATCCGGGATTTCAAGGAGATTCCCCAGGACATCCGCCGGCTCTTTGTCACTGCCCACGAGGTCTCCCCTCTGTGGCATATCCGTATTCAGGCTGCCTTTCAGAAGCATACCGACAACGCCGTGAGCAAAACCGTGAATTTCCCCCACCAAGCCACGGTAGAGGACGTGCGCCAAGTGTATCTCATGGCTTATGAGAGGGGTCTAAAGGGGGTCACTATCTACCGCGACGGCAGCCGGGACAGCCAGGTCCTGAACCTCGGCAGCCCGACTGCGGCCAAGTCCCAGGAGATGCACTACATTGAGCCTCGCCCTCGGCCCGAGGCCACCGTGGGGGTCACCCGGCGCATTACCACGGGTTGCGGCAAGCTTTATGTTACGGTGAACCGGGACGACTTGGGGTTTTGCGAGGTTTTCGCCCAGATGGGCAAAACCGGGGGCTGCGCCTCCAGCCAGATTGAGTCCACCGGCCGCCTGATTTCCTTGGCCCTGCGCTCTGGGGTAAAGATTGAATCCATCATCAAGCAGATCACCGGCATCCGCTGCCCCAACCCTATCTGGCAGAACGGCCGGCAGGTCTTGTCCTGTCCGGACCCAGGTGCTGGCGGCGGTGGCCGAGGTGGAGACACCCAAGCAGGCCGATGCCCTGGGTCTGTGCCCCGACTGCGGCTCCACCATGGAGCCCGAATCCGGCTGTCTGGTGTGCCGTTTCTGCGGGTTTTCCAGGTGCAGCTGATTAAATTTTTATGTAAAGTCTTAAGCTAGAATTTCCGAAAATATTGATAAAAGATGACTGAAGATTTTTCAAGATGTAAAGATATTTTAAATATTTTAAGTAGATTTAAGATTTGCTTTAAATCAGGGCAATTTTATGTTTAGCAGCCAGAAAATAAGCGGAAGTTTTAACTTGTCTGAAAATATAGTGGTTTATCATGGAAACTGTTTAGATTTGTTAAAAACCATTCCGAATGAATCTGTTCAACTGATTGTAACATCCCCTCCCTATAATATTGGAAAAGAATATGAGAAAAAACTTAAATTGGATTTATATCTTGAACAACAGGAAGTTGTTATAAAAGAATGCGTTCGTTGTTTGTCTTATAATGGGAGCATCTGTTGGCAAATTGGTAATTATGTGGAAAAAGGAGCTATAGTTCCGCTTGATGCAGTTCTTTATCCAATTTTTGCAAAATTGGGATTAAAAATGAGAAATCGGATAATCTGGCATTTCGAGCATGGTCTCCATTGTAATAGACGCTTCTCTGGACGTTATGAGACTATTATTTGGTTTACAAAATCTGATAAAT
>JAFDHU010000026.1:0-1064 GCA_019308625.1 Deltaproteobacteria bacterium | reverse complement strand
TGGGATTAAAAATGAGAAATCGGATAATCTGGCATTTCGAGCATGGTCTCCATTGTAATAGACGCTTCTCTGGACGTTATGAGACTATTATTTGGTTTACAAAATCTGATAAATATACATTTAATTTAGACCCAGTAAGAGTGCCTCAAAAATACCCCAATAAGAAATATTTTAAAGGACCAAATGTGGGAAAATATTCATGTAATCCGAAAGGTAAAAACCCTGGCGATGTTTGGATGATTCCCAATGTTAAAAGTAATCATGTAGAAAAAACCGAGCATCCATGTCAATTCCCGGTAGAATTAATAGAAAGGCTAGTTTTATCAATGACAAGCCCAGGTGACTGGGTCCTAGACCCATTCCTTGGTACCGGAACCTCTATAATTGCAGCCATTCGCCACAAACGTAAGGGTGTCGGCGCAGAGACTATTTTGAGATATGTTGAAATAGCTAAGGAAAGAATAGAGAAGGAGCTTAATGGAACATTGCGAACCAGACCGATGTACAAACCCATTTATGAACCAAAGAAGTTTTTTACCAATCAAAAAATTGATAAAAATACAAATAAAAAAGACGACCAATTGAGATTGCTATAAAGAAATATTTTAGCAAGATGATTATTGTTGAGGTCTACTCTCATCTAAATGGACTAGAATTCTTATTAGTCCACAAACCAGAATTATGGGAAGAAATCAAGAATGTAATTCATGAGGTAAATGCTGTAGCCTGTAAGACAAAAATATCAAAGGAAAAAACAAAAAAGGGAAAAATACTTTACAGCCCTATAGATATGAATAAAGCCTTCAAAAAATTACTCCGTGAGAGAAATTGGCGAGAGAGTAGAGTACAATATTGGGTTACTAAAAGCGAAAAATTAATTAGAAAGACATTGACATTATCAACAGAAGAACAGAAGAAACAGATTGAAGCAGCAGGCGAGGTACCAATATTCAGTTACAACCAAACAGACTTTGTTAAAGATAGAGTTGCAGTGGAAGTACAATTGGGTAAATATTCCTTCGTAGCTTATGATCTATTTGTCAAACATCTTGCTTTTTACGTGG
>JAFDHU010000356.1 GCA_019308625.1 Deltaproteobacteria bacterium | reverse complement strand
AGGGGGTGCGCAGCACCTTGCTCTGCCCCACCTTCAGCCGCACCGTCTGCACAATCTCCTGATCCCGAATCCGCAGGCCCGCCGACCACCCCGGCTGGATCAGAAAGGCGAGGACCAGCACCGTCAACCCCGCCACCATCGCAGCTCCGGCGAACCGGTACCAGCCGGGGACTCCCACTTTGCTGCCGCATTGCTTGGTCTCATGCACGTCGGTCACCGTTTCCTTTAAATGAAACTCCGGTTTTCAGCCACCACCAGCCCCCGAGGGCCGACCCTTCTGCGGTCAGCTGCTCAGGCTGGCCAAGCTTCTTCCCATTCCCTTGATGACTTCCACCTGATAGCCCTTGGAGGCCACGTCCTTGACCGGCTCTTCCTGCTTCGGCACCCGGGCATAAGCCAGGTTGGAAGTGGTCACCCCCTTGGTGTAGAACATCCCCTGGTTGATCTGATTCCTCAGAGCCAGGCGAATCTTCCCCTGGTTGGTGGCCAGGTTGAGGACCTCCGCCTCTTCCGGCGTGACTTCCAGGGTAGCGGTGGTCATGACCTGGGGTTTCTTTTCCGCGGTCTGATCCCAAATCTGGCCCTTGCTCAGCACCTTAAGATTCTGCAGGATGATCTTGGAGTAATGCTCCCCTTTGGCTTCGGGTGACGGGATGTCCACCAGCACGTCCACCCGGTCGCCGGGGTTGATGAATCCGGCCACGCCGGAGACGTCGTCGGTACGCACCGTCACTGCCAGTTTGTTGGGATCCAGCAGTCCGCCCAGACCGGCGGAAGTGCCCTCAGGGGCCAGCTTGGCGGGCAGAACAGGCTCACCTCGGCTGAGGGGCACCTGCACCACCCGGCCTTCCAGGCCCCGCAGGGTGCGGTAGGCCTTGGCCGGGACGATGTCCTGAGGCCAGTTGGCCACCTTAAGCATCCTGGCAGACAGGGCCGTTCCCGGGGCGATGTCCACATCCGCCACCACTACCTGGGCCATCTGTCTCTTGGGCAGGGCGGTCTTGGCGGTGATGTACCGATGGATGGTAAAGGTGGCCACCAGACCGACCAGCCCGGCCAAAATCAAGTACGACATACCTTTAGGTAATTTGAGATTCATGGCTCTCTCTCACTTTTCAGGTCATTTTCGGGTTTATTCCTCGGGGCCTTCAGGCTCCCCGTCCTGTGGGGGCCCCATCTGTCGGCGCTGCAGTCCGCCCTGGCTGTTTAGATGAACCGGGTGGAGAGGTAGCAGCCGAACAGCGCCATAGCCAAGGCCGCCACCACCAGCATGGCGACAATTTCCGTTAATTCTTCATAAGTCATGTCCCCCTCCCCTGCTTTTCCCCAACCTTCTCTTCAGGCTGGGCATTTTCTTTCTGGTGCGGACGAGCCCAAAGCCATTTGTTTAATTGTTTAATTTGCCCCCTCCTCCAGACATCGCCTCTCCCTGCTCCCGGCCTTTATTCACATTTCATGGTGGTTTCCGCCGAAAAGGTCATATTGTTCAGAGATGGTATGAGCCACCCCAACAGGTTCCAGGGATTCTCGCAACTCACATTAACAGTCAGGTTGGTGCCGGGAGTGGCGGTGGTGTAGGCCTCTCCGGAGACATTCACCGTCACGTTCTCCTGGCTCAGGTTGATCCCGCACCACATCTTCAATACTGGGATCCAGGGCATTGGGGAGGATGCGGTTACCGTTGGCATCCACCTTGTAAAGCACTCCGTAGCGGGCGCCTTCCCGGGAGGCGCAGGCTAATGCGTATTTGGTGTACCAGCACAACCCGAACTGAATGACTCCCAGGACGATCATCAGGAGCACAATCAGAACCAGGGCAAACTCCACCATGGACGCTCCTTTGGTGTCCTGCAGCAGCCGCCATTTGGGTAATCTCTGTCTCATAACCCCGGTCCCCGCAAACACAAAACTGCCATACCCAGGGCGATAGCTACTCCATAAGGAATGCCTTCCATGCCTTGTGTTTCCTGATTCTTCGCTCCCCCCGACTCCCCAAAGGGTCGACGCAAAATCCAGTTCAAGATGGCCGCCCAACCCCGGCGGATAGTGGACCAGAGCAAGCCCTTCCAGGCCAGCAGGGTCAAACTGATAAGGCCCCCGGCCAGCGCCATATAAAAGAACAGAATAAAGGTCTGCCAGGGTCCCAGCCAGGCTCCCAGGGCCGCCAGGGCTTTGACGTCGCCAGCTCCCATACCCCCCAGGAGATAAGGGACAATAAGAAGCGCGAAGCCGAG